>JAAYDB010000008.1 GCA_012729475.1 Bacteroidota bacterium | reverse complement strand
GGTAATCACATTCAACCTGGCCCTGACATCTTCACCTCTTTTAGTGTCGTGAGTGGATGTGGTATTCATGGTCAGTGGATGGTATGCCTTTCGCTCAATCATCTTTTCATGCCACTCTGAAACACCTATGCCAAATACTTCCAGTGAATCTCCTACTTCGTTATGTCCTATAAACCTGTTGTAGCTATACATCAGTGTATCTTCGACGCCTTTTGCCATTAACGGACCGGTTATCTGCATCATTCTGCGATAGAAATGGAGCATCCTCTTTTTGAATTCCTGATTGCCGGTGCGTGTCTCTTCGAGCAGGAGTTTTTTTAACAGAATATTGGCTTCATTTGTTTCCGCCTGAGACTGAATTATGGAATCAAAAATACCAGCAATGGTCGTGGCTTCACCAGGAGGGAGTGGCATTTCCCTGCCATAAAACCTGTAAACAGGAAATTCTATCAGGAAAGTCCCTATTGCTTTTTTGATAGAATACGGATCAACATGTGAGGTGTTAATGTTCAGTGATTCCAGCGTATGTTTCAGGTCCATGAACAGGTTTTCCAGCTCACCTGCCATTCTTTGATAAAGAATATATTCTTTATTAGCTTTTATTTGTTGGGCAACAGGTGCTTTTTCGCTGCTTATACTTTTATAAAATTCGGTGAACAGGGTTTCACTCTGCTTCCAGGTGAATAAATTATTCACCATCGCCAAAAAACAATAGCCGGTTGTGCCCTGAACAGGCCAGTTTTTTGGAATCACTTCACCGTGTTCCAGAATTTTCTCCACAACGATATAGGTTTCTTTCCCGGCTACATTCCTTAATCTGCTCAGGTATTCTTCCGGGTCATACAACCCGTCGACATGGTCGATGCGTAATCCCTGAAAATGGTTTGCCTTAACCATTTTTGTGATTGTCTGGTGATAAGCATCGAAGACTTTTTTATCCTGAATGTTCAGGCATATCAGTTCATTCACAGTAAAGAACCGTCGGTAGTTTATTTTTTCATGTGTACTTTGCCAATAGCATAGCTGATAAAACTGTTCATTCAGCAATTCATGAAGAAATTTTTCCGATTTGTTAATATTTTCCAGGCACAAAATGATGTGTTCACTGATTATTGGGTCAGAAGATGCGTATGAAAGGGTCTTTATATACTCTTTCCATGATTTTAAATCTTCTTCATTGCCGGTTACTTCAGGAATATCTGCAAGTAATTTGTATAACCTGAAATGAACAGGGGGGGATTGGGCCTGTAATATTT
This sequence comes from Bacteroidota bacterium, assembly GCA_012729475.1. GTDB lineage: Bacteria > Bacteroidota > Bacteroidia > Bacteroidales > VadinHA17 > LD21. Next base: position 8,166 of record JAAYDB010000008.1, on the reverse strand, counting down.
TACTGTAGGAGGCGGGATTGACAGGGTAATTCTGTTCATACACATTGAAAAAAAAGCGTCCCCTTGAAAAAATCATTTTTATAATACCTTTTTTAATGGCATTGTCCAAATCAGTATCCAGCAAGGGCACCATCAAGGGTTCACCAGCTGACCACCTGATGTCGAAATAACCGGAATATTGTGACTGCCGGCCTTTTCCCAACACATCGGCGATCCAGGGATTACGGGTATCGAATGCCAGATGATTAGGCACAATATCCTGCAACCATCCAATTTGTTTATGTTTCAGTTTATCACACAGGCTTTCCAGTTCTTCCCGTGTTCCTATTTCGGGGTTTATATTTTTCGGATTGATGCCATCATAACCATGCATACTGCCCGGAGTTGCTTCAAGGATCGGTGAGGAGTAAACAGTACTTACTCCAAGTTTATAAAAGTAATCCACCAGTTTTTCGGCTTCCTTAAAACCAAATTGTTTGTGGAATTGTATACGATACGTATTTATTGGATTATACATGTTAGTCTGTATAAATTGTGATAGATTCCGGAGGTATTTTAATGCTTGTACCTTTTTTTAATCCGGCTGGCAGGGGATATTTTCCCTTCCATTCCGGACCGGCAGAATTAAACAGGGTAGTCAGCTTTTTATCAGGCGTATAATCCGGTAATTTCTTTCCGGAAGCAGAAAAACTCAAAATACACAGGAGCAGGCCATCGTTTTTGCGGTAGGACAGACGAATGATTTTATCGGATTCGTTACAATAGACTTTAAACCGGTCTTTTTCGTGGGTTAAAAAATCGCGGTATTTTTTCCTGAAATCAATTAACTCTTTATAATATTCCAACATAGTTGAATGTGGTTCCTTGTCTGCCTCCTGCCAGGGAATTTTGGACTTAATGAATGTTTCTTCACTTTGTGGGTCAGGGGCTTCGCCTTTTCCATAAAATTCCTTAAACTCTTCTTTCCGGCCTTTTCTTACAGCTTCAATCAGGTCTTTGTCGGTATGGCTGACAAAGTAAAGGAATGGGCTGGAGGCACTCCATTCTTCGCCCATGAAAAGTAATGGGATATAAGGGCTCAGCAATACTGCTGCCGCAAGCAGTTTTTGCATTTCAAAGCTTACCAGATGGCTTGTCCGTTCGCCTAACATCCTGTTACCAATCTGATCGTGATTTTGGGAAAACACGACAAATTTTTCAGATGGCAGACGGGAAGCGCTTGCTCCAAATGTTCTGTTACGGTGTTCGGAGAAAATCCCGTCATACACATAAGCGTCCTGGTAAGATTTTGCCAGATGGCTTATCCCTTTAAAATCGGAATAATAGCCGCCAGCCTTTTCACCGGCAGTGATCCGAAGGGCATGGTGAAACTCATCAATCCATTGGCCATTCATACCATAACCACATTCGTTCCTGCTCCGTATATATTTCGGGTCATTCAGGTCACATTCGGCAATCAGGTAATAGTTTTTTCCCGTGAATTTTTCGAGTTCTGATACCATGTCGGACAATTCCGCCAAAAAGTGTTTCGCACCCAGATCTATTATAGCATGCACTGCATCAAGCCGTAAAGCATCTACATGAAAATCCCTGAGCCACATGAGTGCGTTCTCGATATAAAAGTCTCGTACCCCGTCGCACCCGTAATCGTCATAGTTTATGGCCTTCCCCCAGGGTGTTTTATATTTGTCGGTAAAATAGGGACCATACATCCCTAAAATATTTCCCTCCGGGCCAAGATGGTTATACACAACATCAAGAATAACAGCCATACCTTTTTGATGGCAGGCGTCTGTTAATTGTTGAAGCGCTTTATAACCACCATAAGAATTTTGCACGGCAAACGGGAATACCCCGTCGTAACCCCAATTACGTGAGCCGGGGAACTGTGCCACGGGCATGATTTCAATGGCAGTAATGCCGAGCGATTCAAGATATGGCAGTTTATCAATAATTGCCATGAGTGTCCCTTCCTGTGTGAATGTTCCCGAGTGCAGTTCGTAAATAATATAATCGGCCATTGCATGGTTCTTCCATGAGGTATCATGCCATCTGTAGTGGGAAAGATCAACAGCTTCAGAGAGACCGTGGACGCCATCGGGCTGACTGACTGATGCCGGATCCGGCCATCTGTTCTCGTCATCGAGTATGTAGTGGTAATGATCTCCCGGGATAATCTTTTCAGATTGAAATGTCCAATAACCTCTTTCACGAGGGTTTAATGGTATGATCAATTCCTTTTCGGGAATTTCTATTTTTACACTCAATTTGCCGGGTGCCCATACCCTGCCCTGTGCCACTTTACTATCCGGGTCAAATGTGACACCTGTGTTTCTTCTGTTAATCAGCACTTCCATCTTGCTGGTCCTGCGGTTTTGAAAGCGGATGTTGTAATACCACTACCGAACGGCCTTCCACTCTGACCATATCCGTAAGGGTTAAATCATCGGAATGCTCCTTCAGCATATTTTTGCTGGTATCTATCACAAGTTTCCAGTTGGTGCCATAATTTTCCGGTGGTAATTTATAATCAACAGGAATATCTGAAGGATTAAACATGATATAAAAACTGTCATCTTTTATTTTCTCTCCTTTTTTTCCCCGTGAACGTATCCCTTCTCCATTCAAAAATATGGCTAAAGAACGGGCATAATTATGGTCCCAATGTTCATCCTGCATTTCGGTACCATCGGGTAAGAACCATTCAATGTCTTTTAGTTTGTTGTCTTTAATGGGTTGCCCCTGAAACCAATTGCGTCTCCTGAAAACAGGGTGTCTCTTTCTGAAATGAATGAGTTTCCTGGTGAATTCCAGTAAATTCATGTCTGCCTTTTCCCAATTTATCCATGATATTTCATTGTCCTGACAGTAAGCATTGTTGTTCCCGTATTGCGTCCTTGAAATTTCATCGCCTGAAAGCATTATGGGTACTCCCTGCGAAAGGAACAACGTGACAAGGAAATTCCGTTTTTGTTTTTTCCTGCATTCCAAAACATTTTTGTCATCACTTGGTCCTTCTATCCCGCAGTTCCAGGAACGGTTATCATCTATGCCATCCTGGCTGTTTTCACCGTTTGCCTCATTATGTTTATCGTTATATGACACTAAATCATTGAGGGTAAAACCATCATGGACGGTAATAAAATTGATGCTTGCAATTGGTCTTCGGAAATTATCAAGATACAAGTCAGAACTTCCGGTAAAACGGTTGGCAAACTCAGGCAATGTACTTCCGCCACCCCTCCAGTAGTCGCGCATACAGTCACGGTATTTTCCGTTCCATTCTGCCCATCCCGGGGGAAATTTACCAACCTGGTAACCGCCTTCGCCGACATCCCAGGGTTCGGCAATAAGTTTCGATTGCGAAATGAATGGATCCTGATAGATGATATCAAAGAAAGTACCTAGCATATTCACATCATGCAATTCGCGGGCAAGCGCTGAAGCTACATCAAACCTGAAACCATCAATATGCATTTCCTGTATCCAGTATCTCAGGCTATCCATGATTAATCGCAGTGCGCTGCGCAGAGAAGCATTTAATGTATTTCCGGTACCCGTGTAATCCATATAATACCGCTTGTTATCGGTTACCCGATAATAGCCCAGATTATCAATCCCCTTAAAAGAAAGGGTTGGCCCCATGTGGTTTCCTTCACCGGTATGATTATAAACTACATCCAGGATCACTTCAATCCCAGCTTTATGGAGCTCTTTCACCATATCTTTAAACTCTGTTACCTGCTCACCATGGGTTCCCATTCTTGCATATCGAACATCAGGAGCGAAAAACCCCAGGGAATTATAGCCCCAATAATTAGTTAAGCCGTTATCCTGTAGATGCCGGTCGGTGATGAAATGATGTATCGGCATCAGTTCAATGGCAGTAATTCCAAGTTTTGTAAGGTACCCGATTGAAGCAGGATGCGCGATTCCTGTGTATGTTCCCCTCATATCTTCAGGAATATCAGGATTCAGCTTTGTAAACCCTTTGACATGAGCCTCGTAAATAACTGTTTTATGGTACGGTATTTTTAATAGTTTATCGCCTTCCCAGTTGTAATTCTCATCAATAACCACCGATTTTGGCATAAAAGGGCTGCTATCGGAATCACTAAAGGACAGATCCTCGTCTTTGTGCCCTATCCGATACCCAAAAAGAGAATCGTCCCATTTAATTGTACCGGAGATAGCTTTGGCATAAGGATCAATTACTAATTTGTTCGGGTTAAATCGGTGTCCGTTTTCCGGGTCATAGACACCGTGAACTCTATAACCATATAGCTGCCCTGGTTTTAACCCGGGTATGTACACATGCCATATATTATGGGTACGTTCCTTTACAGAAATCCTTTGACTTTCCTTCTCAGGTTTATCCTTCTCAAACAAGCAAAGTTCAACACCCGTGGCATTTTCGGAGTACAAGGCAAAATTCACCCCGTTTCCATCCCAGGTTGCCCCGAGGGGATAGGCTTTACCTGGATAGAATTCACTATGCTCCATGTTCGTAATTTGTTGAATTACTATTTTTTATAAATTTAATTTAAAATTAAACCAAAATATTATAAAAACATAACCAGGCCCATATGCAATACTTTAAATATTGAATACCATATCCTTTTATTTTGATTCTTTTATCATCTAAATATTATACTTTAGTGTTATTAATTTTGTGCTACCAGTTAAAGAAAATGTTTCCTGCAACCGGGAATGAAATCGTGGAGCCTGCCAAAGTTTATAGATTGAAAAGAAATCTACAGGAGGCTAAATTAATAATCGGGGTTCGGACACTAAAAACCTTCAAAACTGAAATATTTTATTCTCAGAGTTATATCTGAAAGTTAATTTAATCCAATAAATATTATGAACTCAGAGGAAGAAAATGATATGGTAACTGGCTCTAACCAGGATATTCAGTTAGCCAGGGATTTTGTACAATATACAAACCGCAGCATTTTTCTTACAGGAAAGGCAGGAACAGGAAAGACAACCTTCCTGAAAGACCTGAAGCTTACATCCCCGAAGCGCATGATTGTTGTTGCACCGACAGGTGTGGCTGCAATAAATGCCGGAGGTGTTACAATACATTCTTTCTTCCAATTACCTTTTCACCCTTATATTCCTTCTTTTTACCTGTCTGATTATAATACTGCCGTTAGTGCAGATCGTAATGATCCGCCCGGATATAAAATGAGCCGGGAAAAAATTAACATTATAAAAGGTCTGGACCTGCTTATTATTGATGAAATAAGCATGGTAAGGGCTGATACGCTTGACGCTATTGATTCTTCATTGAGGAGATACAGGGACCGCTATAAGCCTTTTGGCGGGGTACAGTTGCTGATGATCGGTGATCTTCAACAGCTTGCTCCGGTTGTAAAAGACGAAGACAGTGAAATCCTCAGTAATTATTATGATTCTTATTTTTTCTTTGGAAGTAAAGCCCTCAGCAGTACAGATTATGTGACAATTGAGTTAAAACATATCTACAGGCAGGATGACAGGGTTTTTATCAACCTTCTCAATAAGATACGCGAAAATGATGTGGATCAGGAAGTGCTGACCGAACTTAACAAGAGATATATTCCGGATTTCGACCCTGAATCCGGAACCGGATATATAACACTTACAACCCATAATCATCAGGCCAGGGAAATAAACGGTACAAAACTTGACAAACTGCCTGGAAAAATCCATTCTTTCACAGCCACTATAGAGGATCAATTTCCTGAGTTTGCATATCCCAATGACACCGAACTTGTTTTGAAGTCCGGAGCCCAGGTTATGTTTGTTAAAAATGACATATCGCGGGACAGGCTTTTCTTTAACGGTAAAATAGGGAAAATAAAATCTTTCGAAGACGACATAATTGTTGTTAAGTGTCCGGAAGACGATTTCAATATAAGAGTTGAAAAAGCGGAATGGCAGAACATGAAATATTCTCTTAATGAAGAAACCAAAGAGATTGAAGAGACTGTGATCGGGACATTTACACAATATCCTCTTAAATTAGCCTGGGCTATCACAATTCATAAGAGCCAGGGTCTTACTTTCGACAGGGCTGTAATTGATGCCTGTGCTGCTTTTGCGCACGGACAGGTATATGTTGCCCTCAGCCGGTGCCGTACTCTGGACGGAATTGTACTCACCAGCAGGATAAACAGGCAAAGTATTATTGATAATCCCCAAATTTCAGGCTTTGTTAACGGGCCGTCGCAAATCCGGCCTGACAGGACCCTGTTTACAGAATCAAAAAACGCCTACCAGCAACAGTTGCTTACAGAACTTTTCGGTTTTTCTTCACTTATGAATAAAGTCAATTATTGTCTAAAATTAGTGAATGAACACAAAGACAAAATATTGGGTAATCTTGATGAAAAACTTGAAGGTGTTTTATCAGCAGTAAGGTCAGATCTCTTTGAAGTCTCGGAAAAATTTCAGACTCAATTAGACAATCTATTAAAATTGAACCCTGATGCTGAATCAAATATTCTACTTCAGGAAAGGATAAAAAAAGCTGCTGTTTATTTCTCGGATAAACTCGAGGATGATCTTAAGGAAATACTGACCGGTTTAGCTGTGGAGACGGATAATAAAACAGTTCGCAGATCGCTTACTGAGGCTCTTGAAAGGACAAGGAAGGAAGGAATTATAAAACTTGCCTGTCTGAATGCTGTCAGACAGGGCTTTGAGACTGGCAGGTATCTGGATGTCAGAGCAAAATCTGCAATAAATATTCCTGCTGTAAGCATCCGTGCCCCTAAATTATTGGAGGATAGTTCCGGAGTTATTAAATACCCTGAATTATTAAGCCGGCTAAAGGAATGGCGGAATGATAAGGCAAAAGAAATGAATCTCCCGCACTACATGATACTCCCCCAGAAAACGATGGTCTCACTGGTCAATTTTTTACCACAGTCATTGCAGACTCTTAAACAGATAAGAGGTATAGGCAAAAAGAAAACTGAAAAATACGGGGAAGAGCTCCTGGATCTCATTGTTTCATATTGCACTGAAAAAAATATTACTGCTCCTGATTTGAAAATAATAGAGAAAAAGAAAGAAAAACAACCAAAGGAAGACACTAAGAAAATAAGTTACAATCTTTTCAGGGAAGGAAAGACTATTGAACAGATAGCAGGGGAGAGGGTGCTGAGTATCAGCACAATAGAAGGACATCTGGCGTATTGTGTGAAGAGGGGTGAAATCCCGGTCAGCAAATTTGTATCGCAGGAAATTACTGACCTTATCACCTGCCAGTTTGAAGGAACTGAAGAGTTTAAAATGGGTCCGGTCAAAATTGCCCTGGGCGACAGGGTTTCATGGAGCGACATCAGGTTTGTGTTAAGCCATCTTATTTTTCTAAAAAGTAAGGCCGATAATCAGAATGAAGAATAGTGGCAGAGGCTGGTAGCCTGAAAATGAAATGACCGGAAAGCGGACTTTAATATTTTAATGAAAGTAAAATAGTTGAATGAATAACAGAATAATGTCCATTACCTCAAAGTGATCCCAGCTGTCATCCATGGCATGCAAAAAGACCTGGGATTATAATACGAAACAGGGATTGATGCATGAAAAATAGATTGAAGAAAAATCTAAGATATATTGATTTATTTTATTACATTTATATACATAAACCTGTAACTCTTTTTATTAATTAAAATTTAATGAAATGGAAAACATTCTTGCGATTATCATTCAACTTGTTAGTGGAGCGTTAGGTGGTAATGCAGCTGGTGCCCTGATGAAAAAACTGTCATTAGGTACAGTACTCAATTCAATTGTTGGGATTATTGGTGGTGGATTAGGTGGGCAATTACTGGGAGCTTTGGGAGTAGGGACAACAACAGGTGGTGTTGGCATAGCCTCTGTAATTGGAAGTATCCTGGGAGGTGGTGTTGGTGGTGGCATCCTGATGGCTATTATTGGTCTTATTAAAAAAGCCTTTGCTAAATAATATCACATAAAAAGCTTTAATAAAGACCATTTATCCAACTCATTATTTGCTGTTTTTCCTGTTTTGTGCGGTTTTTAGGCCTCCAAAATGCCAACCAATTGATTTATAAATAAAAGGGTAATTTTTTCTTGTAAATATGGGTGTCTTTCGCACAAAACAGCACAGAAAGTTCTTCAGCCCGGAGGGCTGGACTTCCAATAGTACAG
>JAAYDB010000047.1 GCA_012729475.1 Bacteroidota bacterium | reverse complement strand
GTGAACATTCTGGTAACAGGTTCATATCAAAGTGTGCAGACTGACAACTCAGGTGTTTTCATTCTTGAAAATGTTCCGGGAGGCAGTTTACTTGTTTTTTCCCTGAAAGGTTATAAGACACAGACTGTAAAAACTGATTCTATGGATGAGCTGGAGGTTGTAATGCAAAAAGACCCGGATTACCGTGAAGCAGTCCCTATGATGAGTTCATCCAGGGTTCAGCAGCCGGATATAAACAGGGCCACTACGAAGAAAGACGGTGATATGGAACCTTTCGTGGTTGTTGAAGAGATGCCAATGTATAAAGGCGGGGATATGGGACTATTGACTTTTATAGCTGAGAATATCCGTTATCCGGAAGAAGCCAAAGCTGACAGTATAAGCGGAAGAGTGATTATACGTTTTACTGTTACCGAAAAGGGCAATGTTGACAATGTTGAAGTTATCAGCGGTGTACATCCTACACTTGATGCCGAGGCTGTCAGAGTGATAAGTATGCTGGATGATTTCGAGCCGGGACGTCAGGGAGGAAAAGCTGTTCCGGTATGGTATACAGTACCTGTTTCTTTCACATTATGATGATTCTGAGAATAAAATGAATAACTAAGCAGATCCTTTCATAACAGTGGTTTTTGTGGTAGAAGTGGCTGTAACTGAAAAGCGTAACAGTCACTTTCTCATTACAGGGAGATAATAATGAAACAATTTAAGGGTCTTTTTCCTTACCTGTGGCCTGTTACAGCTTACTCCGTTTTGTCTGCAGTACCATCAGAGCATTACGTCTGATATTTACTTTCAGATCTCCTTCTATCTCAACAGGTTCCCCGTCAATATGAAATCTCTTTTCGTCTGTCTTTATAATGAATGGATCCGGAGTACGGATGTAACTGACATATTTTGAGTTTTTTATTTTTCCTGTAAAGAGGCGGATAATAAAAAAAGGAGCAAGGATTTTTGGGAATGGTTTTATTATTACGATATCAATGATCCCGTCATGAGGTTTTGCCTCGGGAGCTATAAAGGCATTATAGCCAAACTGTCTTGTATTTGCAATGATCAGATCGAAGATGTCCTCATTGAAGATCTCCTTGTCGCCCGACTGTATGCAAACCCTGAAAGGACGAAGGTCTGCAAAATTTCTGAGTGTCATCCACGAGTATGTCCAGAAACCTCTTGTCCTCGATTTGTTGAAAGAATGTGCCACATAGCTGTCGAGGCCTGTCCCTGCCAGATTGAGACAGATTTGATCATTCATTTCAATAACATCAACAGGTATGCTTCCGGCCTTTCTTATGTCTGAGAGGAGAGATCGTAAATTGGGTCTGAACCCGAATTCTCTGCCAAAGCCATTACCCGAGCCCATAGGAAGGACACCAAGTATCTTTTTGGAACCAAGAAGCTGTTTCGCCACACTTCTTACTGTTCCATCGCCTCCTGCAGCAATGAAAAAATCATATTTATTGAAGACTTCTCTTATATGGGAACCCGACTCGTGAATGCTTAAAGACTTATAAGTGGCAAGTTCATTCTTTCGGCGCTGAAGCTCACTTGAGAGAATAAATTTTACAGGCAGAATACCCGCATGTGGGTTTAATATAAAAAGAGACCTTTTAATCTGAGCAGATTCCATTTATTCTCTGTTAAATAGCTTTAAAAAATAGGGTAAACAAGATTATAAAATATAATGAAGTAATCAAAAAATAAAATAAGTCCCGGTAATAATAAAATAAGGGCCTATATATACTATTCTGTAGTATCGGATATGTCTTCAGACAGTGACAGCTGTTCATAGATTTTCATGATCTCTTCCCTGTACTCTTCGGGCGCATCAAGTTGGCCCCAGGCAGTGGGAGTCTGCCACAGACCATCGTAAACAAGATCATGGAACGATTTTATCAGGTGGGGAATATTCCTTTCGTTGAGGATATCTCCCATAATATGTGCTTCTACGGGATTTTTCAGGACAAGTATCTTAACAGTTTTTGCCATTGGCCTTTTATTAGTGAAGAAAGATAAACAACAGAATTATTATACACAATATTTTCCGGAGAATAATGAAGAGGATCATTTGTCCTTTCCGCTTTCACTGAGAAGCATTTTGAACTCATATTCGAAATTAGGAGTGAAGATACCTTTCCCTGTGTGTGTCAGGATTTCCTCAGCCGACCAGAATCGGCCTTCATCAATCTCATCTCTGTTGATTGCCGGCTCTTCAGATGAACTCCCCCTGAAGGAATAGACAAGCTCCCTCTCAAGAGGTGACTCCCATATATATTTTTTTATAAACTGAAATTCCAGGGATACTATACCCAATTCCTCTTCTGTCTCCCTCCTAAGGGCATCTTCAGTTTTTTCTCCGGGTCTGATATGTCCTCCTACCGATGTATCCCATTTCCCTGGCAGGAGATCTTTCGTCATAGCCCTTTTCTGGAGGAACAGTTCGCCTTTGTCATTGAAAAGATGAAGGTGTACAACGGGGTGTAGTAACCTGCTTATGCCGTCATGGCACCGGCTTCTGGAGGCTTGCAGTATCTCATTGCCGTCTTTGTCAACAACAGGGAACCATTCTTCTTCAGTATTCATAATTACAAAAATATCAGCTGTGCAAAGATGCTAAAGATTTTTAAATAATTACGGAGATTATAATATAGCAGTAAGGCAATGATTTATAATAAATTAATGTATAGTAATGTTACATGCAGAAGTTGACATTTTTCACTGATCCGTCTTTCCTATAATAGTAAAGCTGCACATTATACTGTTTCCATCCTCATCAACAGCTGTCAGTAAATGTGTTCCTGTATTGGCTATTATCTCCATTTGGTGTAATGACTCGGTGGTCGCAATATAATTTTCATCGAGATGCCAGAAAATCTTTTTGGAAGGATTACGGTGTACTATTTCTGCTATCATTCTGGTGGGTGATCCTGTCT
>JAAYDB010000046.1 GCA_012729475.1 Bacteroidota bacterium | reverse complement strand
TTTTCCACCATTTTATTGTATTTATCCGAATCCGGATTTGAATATTCCTTTAATTCAGAATCATCTCCGTTCAGTTTTAATATTGCCCTTCTGCCTGCAAGCTCCAGAGGTGATCTTGATTGAGTAAAATTCAGAAAATCACATGAATATAATATAGGAGGTGAAGCTATTCTCATGTGTAATTCTGAGGCACCGCATTTTCTCATGTCATTGGTATTATCTTTTAACTGGGTCCCTCTTACTATACTGTCATCAATAAAAACAATTCTCTTTCCCTCAATAACCGATCTGTTAGGAATAAGCTTCATTCTGGCAACAAGATCTCTTTGTTCCTGAAAAGAAGGAAGAAAACTTCTTGGCCAGGTAACAGTGTACTTTGAATAAGCTCTTTTATTTGGTATTTTTTTCTCATTACTGTATCCCATTGCATGACCTACTCCGGAATCAGGTATTCCGCACACGAAATCAACCTGTACATCATCCCTGCGAGCCAGAGATGCTCCACATCTGTTTCTGCATTGTTCCACATTTATTCCTTCATAATATGAGGTTGGATATCCGAAATAAACCCATAAAAAGGCACATATCTGCAGTTTATCTCCCGGTTTTTTTAATTGTGTATACCCTTCAGAAGTAATATGCAGAATCTCGCCCGGCCCCAGAAAATATTCAGGTTCAAATCCTGTATTGGGAAAAGCACACGACTCTGAAGCAACTGCATATGAACCCGGTTTCTTTCCCAATACAACAGGAGTACGTCCCAGCCTATCCCTGGCTGCAATTATTCCGTCAGTTGTAAGAATCAATAAAGAACATGAACCTTTAATATTGGCAAATACATTCTCAATACCTTCTAGAAAAGAATCTTTCTCACATATGAGACTGGCAACCACCTCAGTGGGATTAACATTGCCTTCAAAATTTTCCGTGAGATGCATCTTTTTATTCAATATCCTCTTTTCCAGTTCATCAATATTTATTACTCTGCTAACAGTTACAATAGCAAATCTTCCCAGATGTGAATTGAAAAGTATCGGTTGCGGATCAGTGTCACTTATAATACCCATACCTGAATTTCCTTCAAATTCATTTACATCACTTTCAAATTTCGTTCTGAAATATGAATTTTCAATAGAATGAATTGAACGCTTGAAGCCTTTATCAGGTACAATAAATACCATTCCAGCCCGTTTTGTTCCCAAATGGGAATGGTAATCCGTTCCATAAAAGACCTCCTTAACACAGTCTTCTTTTGACACTACTCCGTAAAAACCACTCATAGTATTGAATATAAATAAGTTAACAAAATATTATGCACTTGTAAAATTAATCATTGAATCGGATATTATATATTATAACATATATTATTATTTTTGTGATCTTATAACTTTTTAAAAATCATATCGATGACAGATTCAAATAATAACACCCCTCCTGTTCAGAAATCAAAAAAGGGAACCCCGGTTAATATGATTGCTGTTTCTATTTTACTGGCAGCTACACTTATATTCTTGGTAATCATGTATTTCGATCAAAAGAATAAGATGGTTGAAATGGAGACTGTTCTTACGGAAGAAAAAGATTCTCTGGCAAATGAACTCCGTAAAATGGTAGCCAGTTATGATACTCTTAAAACAAATAATGACACTCTTAATGCAAATCTTGAAAAAGAAAGGAAAAGGATTGTAGATCTTCTTGCCATAAATGCCTCAAATGTTCAGCTCATAAGAACATACCGCAGTGAAATTAATACCATGAGAGAAATAATGAAAAGCTATATCGTGCAGATTGATTCTCTCAACACCCGTAATAAAATACTCTCTGCGGAAAATATCCAGATCAGAGATGAAATATACAAAGTGCAAACCAGCAATGTAGAACTTTCTAAAGTTAAAGAAGAACTGGATGCCAAAGTGGAAATTGCATCTGTTATTCAGGCAAAGAATATTCTTGCTGTTTGTCTTAACAAGAAAAGAAAAGAAACATCGCGCCTTAATAAACTTGATAAAATACGTACATGTTTTGTACTCAGAGAAAACCCTATTGCATCAGCAGGCCAGAAAGAAGTATTCATGAGAGTCATAAGGCCTGATTCTCTTGTAATTACAACCAGCTCTGATAATATCTTCAATTATCAGGGAAATAAACTAATATATTCTGCGAACCGTACTGTAGATTATATGAACCAGGATATAGAAATGTGTATTTATCTTGACAATACAGGAGATTTTATCCTGGGAACTTACCTCGTTGAACTGTATCTTGAAAATCATGTAATAGGAACTACCTCTTTCGCAATTACGAGGAACTGATAATCTCACTGAGGCATAATAAACTCTGAAATAATATTATCCGATATCATTTTGCCCTGATTTGTAAGCATCAGGGCTTTTTCTTTTTGTTCCATCAGACCGTAATTAATAAATTTTCCTGAGAGATTTATTATATAATCATATCCTTCCTTTTCAAAAGTATTTTCAACATATTCAAGATCTATACCCCACATTGTTCTTAAAGACGTAAGAATATACTCATTGAACTTTGTTTTCAGATCAATTTCCTCCTTTTCATAAAATGGTATATCATTATTAACAGCCTTTATATATTTTTTCAGGTCACTCAGGTTCCACTGCCTCGAATACCTGTTAAATGAATGAGCGGACGGACCAAGACCAATATATGGGATCTGTTTCCAATAATTAGTATTATGAACAGAAAAATAACCCTCTTTTCCAAAATTGGATATCTCATAATGAATAAATCCTGCTTCCTCAGTAATTTCAATGAGCCTGTTGAACTCTGCTATGCTCTCTTCCTCATCGGTTTCTTCAAGATTCCCTTTCTTTTTCATCCGGTAAAAAACGGTTCCTTCTTCAATAGAGAGAAGATAGGCAGATAAATGTTTTATATTATAAGAAAATGTCTTTTTAAGATTATCTTCCAGATCTTTAACATTCATTCCTGGTAATCCATAAATAAGATCAGCAGAGACATTATCAAAACCCTCATTTTCAAATATTTCAAGTGCTTCAGATATCTGTTTCGAATCATGTCGCCTGTTTAACATTTTCAGATCTTCATCACGCCACGACTGAATACCCAGACTTAATCTGTTAATATCCAATTGTATTAATCCTTTTACATAATTTCTGCTTATGTCATCAGGATTCAATTCAATAGTTATTTCACAATCATTTTCAAACATATAGTTTTTCCTCAGGAATGATAAGATCTTATCAAGTTCACCCAAAGAAAAAACTGACGGGGTACCACCCCCCAGATAAATTGAAGAAATAATATCACTGTCAAGGTACTCCTTTCTTATATCTGCTTCTTTAAGCAAGGCCTCAATATAAGAAGCATGATCACCATCACTGATTACATGATAAAAGTCGCAATAGTGACAAAATTTACGGCAAAAAGGTATATGAACATAGATTCCGGCCATCTTTTATTCTTTTGCTGATTTTTAAACTAATACGTTTTTATATTTTTAAGATGAGAACCCATATTGTTAAAAACATTTTTGATACTCTCCTGTTCTGAAAAAATACCTGTCAGGTCATGCTTAAGGAATTATTAAATTATATAGTGTATGTTCGTTTTATAAAAGTATAAAAATATGCCATTCTAATAACTACATTTGTGCCAAACAAAAGAATTATGATCAGGAAAAACATTTTTACCATATTAACCAGCCTCCTCATATTTTATCTGAGTCTTGCAGGATCTTCAACCTTTGGTTACAGAGGTTTTTTAAATATACCCTATATAGATAAAATCGGACATTTTGGATTATACTTCATACTGATGTCTGTTATCATTCTTGAACATAAAAAAGCATTTGTAAATACCAGACAGTTGATTCTGGTTGCTTTAATTCCTTTTTTCTTCGGAACATTAATGGAACTATTTCAATTGATTCTGACTTCTGACAGAAAAGGTGAATTATTGGATGCAGCTGCAAATGCATCAGGAATTGTCTCATCGATATTTATCTGGTTAATGATTAATCCCTATTACAGAATCGATTCGTTAGAATGATTATCGTTGTGGTTTTCTGCTTTTTTTACAAGATCATAAATTGTTTTTCTGCTGAATAATTCTATTATTTGTTTTCTAATATTATCATAATCATCATGCAGATGACATTGATGGTGATACTTATTCATATCCGAACAAGAGGTATTGCACATTATGCATCTTTCAAAAATATCTTCTCCGTCAACAATTTTAACAATATCAAGTAATGTTATTTCATCAGGCTCTTTCAAAAGAGAAAAACCTCCGTGAGGTCCTTTCAAAGAGATCAGTATTTTATGTTTTGCAAGTTGCTGAAGTATTTTTGCAAGAAAAGGTGTAGGCAAATCAAGATCTCCGGAAATCTGTTTAATTCCTGTTTTACCGCAATCGCTGGGTTGCTCTGCAATATATATTACCGCTCTGATAGCATATTTACACGAATTCGAAATCATCTTATTGTTTTTTTGTTATTGGAATCTTTTCTATTCTTCGCTTATGCCTGCCTCCTTCAAAATCTGTCTTTAAAAACGTCTTTACAATTAACATTGCTTCTGTATCTGTAATAAACCTTGCAGGCAATGCACAAATATTAGCATCATTATGAGCTTTGGCAAGTCTTCCTATTTCTTCGTTCCAGCATAATGCACTTCTTATTCCCTGATGCTTGTTTGCCGTCATATTCATTCCATTTCCCGTACCACATATTGATATCCCGGCATAATAATCACCATTAGCTACTTCGGCTGCAAGCCTGTGTCCAAAATCAGGATAATCAACAGCATCAGGAGAATAAGTTCCCATATCTTTTATTCCATATCCTTCTTTTTCCAAAAAATCTATTATCTTTTTTTTAAGATAATAACCTGCATGATCTGCAGCAATAATTATGTTTTTATTCTTCACTTTCCTGCTATTTTTACAGGTTTAAATTAAAGAAAATAATATTCTTTTCTCTTTTATTTTATAAGTTTATATAAATAACATCTCAACATATTATTTGTTCCAATAATATATCATCATTTTATATATTCTCGTATTGTTATTTTTATTGTTAATAAATTGTAGTTTGGCAGTTATAAAAATCTTATAAGTCGATGAAATATTTACAATACATGAATTGATCTTACATAATCTTAATATCTGACCAAAATATTAGATTTAAATGAACTATTAATGAACATTAAAAACCATAAATTTGTTCTGATATTATTGACAAAAGCAGTTAATAACAATTGTTAATTATTTAATTAATTATTTGATTATCAAAACTGGTATACTTTTTGAATTGTTTATAAAGTGTTTGTTTTATGATAATTATTTAAAAAACAAGAAAAATTAATATAAAATTTTAACAGAACTAACAGTATATTATCATTATTATAAATTTAAATATATATATTCTATATAATTATTAATTGTTAATTAATATCCTGATAAATGGTTGAGGAAAAAAGAATAACTGATTACTTTTCGGAAATAAACCAGATGAGAAAAAAGAAAAACGCAATAATTCTTGCGCATTATTATCAGACAGAAGATATTCAGGATATTGCTGATTTTATTGGGGATAGTTTTGCATTATCTCAGAAAGCAGCCTCAAATGATGCTGATATTATAGTATTTGCCGGAGTTAAATTTATGGCAGAAACAGCAAAGATTTTATCTCCGGAGAAAAAGGTTTTGCTACCTGATATGAATGCAGATTGTTCTTTGGCTGACTCATGTAAAGCAGAAGATTTTAAGAAATTCATTGATGAAAATAAGGGGCGGACTGTTATTTCCTATGTTAATACAAACACTGAAATTAAAGCCTTGTCAGATATTATATGTACTTCATCAAATGCTGTTCAGATAGTTAATTCATTACCGGAGAATGAAAAAATAATATTTGCCCCTGACAGAAACCTTGGTAATTATGTGAAAAGTATAACAGGAAGAGATATAGTAGT
>JAAYDB010000045.1 GCA_012729475.1 Bacteroidota bacterium | reverse complement strand
TTACAGTAGCCGAAGCTGTCGTTGTACACATATTCGCATCCGTCACAGTAACATTATATACTCCTGCATGTACATTTATCAGATCTTTTGTTGTTGCTCCATTGTTCCACAGATAGGAATAAGGTTCTGTTCCTCCTGTGACAGTCAGGTTAAGAGCACCTGTTGCCTCTCCGAAACAAGCAACATCTGTAGCCGATATACCGGCGTACAGAGGTGCAAGAGGTTGATTAACTGAACCTGTAACAGTTACTATACATGAATTTGCATCAGTAATAGTAACAGAATAGTCTCCGGCTGCAAGATCAATAATATCTTTTGTTGTTGCTCCATTGTTCCAGAGATATGAATACGGGGCTGTTCCTCCTGTAACTGTCAGAATGATAGCTCCTGTAAAAGAACCATAACAATCAACATCAGTGACAGCCAGGGTTCCTTCCAATGGTGCTGCAGGTTGAAGTACCGTGGCTGTTGCTGTTGTTGTACATGAATTAGCATCAGTTATTGTCACTGAATAGACTCCTGCAGGCACATTAGAGATATCTTCGGTCACTGCCCCGTTGCTCCACAGGAAAGTGTAAGGTGCTGTTCCTCCTGTAACTGTCAGATCAGCTGATCCTGTTGAACTACCGTAACAATCCACATTTGTTGTAGTTGTTGTTGCATACAGTGGAACAGGAGGTTGTGTAATAATAAAAGGTACTTCAAACAAGCAGAAACCAGCATCTCTTATTGTCACCACATGATTCCCGAGAGATAATCCTGTAAAAGAACCATCTGAAACAAATGCTCCACCGTCGAGGGAATACTGATAGGGAGGCAGTCCCGACCCGGGAGTAGCGGCAACAGTCACTTCTCCATCTGATGCTCCGTTACACAAAATATTTGAGAGAGACTCTACATATCCCGAGAGGTTATCAATAGATACATCGATGAATGTTGAAGCAGGACACATATAACTGTTTTCAGATGTTACTGTTATACGCCCAGTGGGAACCTTATTCCATATCACTGTAATAAAATTATCTGAGGGAGATCCTCCGGATCTTACTATCCCTCCTGTAACATTCCAGTAAACAGATGGATAACTTTCAGTGAGAGTGTATGTATATTCCGTTCCGGAACAGGCATTTAATGCCGAGGTATTGAAGACAGGCAAGGACACGGGGTGTATTGTAACAGTATCTATCACATAGGATATACAGGGATCTCCTGCAAAATTAGGTCGATTTATGGTTGTTTTAACTATTCCCTGCGGCACTCCCAAATTCCATTGCACTTCAATTCTGTTGGAATCGGTCTCAGCACTAAGAATAATACCATTTTCAATATCCCAGGAATACACAGCACCTGAATCACTATTAACAGAATATATCTCAGTAGCTCCTTCGCATGCTTCAGATGTACGGGCAGTAATATTATTGAATACCGGTCCCGTTTTCGTTATTGCCATTTCAGCTGTATCAACACATCCTGTGGTTGTATCAGTCACAATGAGGCGTAAATGATATGTACCGTCAGGCAGGGTCGCATTATTAAAGAAGGGGGTCTGCAGGGTACTGGTATTGGTAGGCACCAGATAAGGAGGCACAGAGATAAATGAAAGAAAAGGTTTAGACCAGTCTTCCAGACCGTCCCAGAAATAACTATAAAGACTGTCGGCACCTGTGATATTGGCTTTATATAGAGCATAGGGTACTGCAAGATCGCAGTTATTCAGCGCAAGACTTTCTATTTTAAATGAGGGTTCAATAACTATATCCACACTCCGGGATGAAGAGTTACCATAGGAGTCAGTCGCAGTGAGTATAACGGTTTTCGAACCGCAATCGCCACAAGTGAAAGTATTGGGAAAAACAGAAAGGGTAACCGGTCCACAATTATCTGAAGATCCGTTATCGACATCTGAAGGCTGAAGTGTTCCCGTACCGTCAGGCTGAAGAGAAAGAGTAAATGTTTTTACACTCACATAGGGGGCAGTTGTATCCTGTACCGTTACAGTTGAGGTGCATGATGCAGTATTTCCTGATGCGTCTGTGCCAGTAAGGGTAACAGTGGTGGGAGACCCGATATCTGAACAGGTAAATAATGTCCTGTCTGTATACAGGGTAAGCAGACCTCCGCAATTATCAGACGAACCGTTATCCAGATCAGCCGGACTAATTTTTGCAGAACCTGAGTGGTCGAGCCAGACAGTAATATTTTTACAGTTCATCTGTGGTGGTGTATTATCCCGTACAGTAACTGTGGCAGAGCATGTGGAAACAAGGCCTTCGTCATCTGTAACCGTAAGGATTACATTGTTATTACCTATGTTAGAACAATCTAAAGAAGAGGGATTTGCTTCGAGACTCACTATCAAACCATCAGGATCATAAGATCCTCCGTCGATATCAGAACCGCTTAACGACACTGTCCCGCCGTGACCAAGAAAAACAGTTATATTCTTACAAACAGCTACCGGCGACAACAGCGGGCTAATGCCAACATTTAATTCTCTGATGTCTGCAGCATAACCGGAGCTGTTTTCAAAACCCTTATAACAAGCCCTGCCTGTATTAACACCGGCATTTATCGGGATGGAAATAAATGCCAGACAGAGAGATAAAAATAGTAAAAACAGTCGGCTGACTCCCCTTTTCAGGTAAAATATGATTTTATTGTCTATGTTTTGTCCGGAAGGATGACCTATGTTTTTACTTACAGTAAAATTTTCATCCGGAGCACACAGAAAAGAACGACTCATTTGTCTCATTGAGATCTGGTTCAGTTAATCAATTATAAAAAAACATTAAATATTGAAGCAATAAGACAACACAGATAATCAGACAGAATCCGCATTTTCTTTTAAATTTATAACAAATTAAAGCGAATTTAAGAAATTTTAGAACAACAATCAGTATAAATTTTGCATAGTGTTTTCAACATATTAACAATTGTTCCGGAAAATGAAAAGATTTTTCTTTTGCAGAATTTAAAATCTAATATATATTTGCATTCACTTTTTCGGGCGATTAGCTCAGTTGGTTCAGAGCGTCTGCCTTACAAGCAGAGGGTCGGCGGTTCGAATCCGTCATCGCCCACAACTGATAAACAAGGACTTAAGCCTACTCTTTCTTTTTTTTTATCACATTTTATCAGACACTGATCAGGCAGAATCGTTTAAGCCTGTAACAAAAATCAAACGAATATACAGCATAAAGCAGATTGAAATAAGCACTTTGTATGAATCAGAACATTTCTTTTGATAATTATTTGTTATTTCTTTATCACTTTGTAGGTACGGCAATTCTCCCTGCATATTTTCAAAAAATAAATACCGGCAGTCAGACCGGAAACAGAAATATCCGGCTCATCTCCTGAAAAAAAACCTTTACGTATTACGCGGCCTGAAAGATCGAGCAGATGATAATCTGATCTAATAGTCACAGTATTACTTTTCAGTGATATATAATCATCCGCGGGATTAGGGTAAAGGATATAATCATTCATTGTGAGATTATTTGTGTCAGAAGCCAGTGAATTGAAATATTTTTGCAGATAAGAGCGCAGATCTATTATCTGTAATTTTTGAGGAACATTGATAAAGGGGCCCAGTGACAGGTATTCATTGGAAACATAGTATCTGAGTCCGTTGGCAGTGGTGATTCCCTCTATCTGATGATTTGCAGCCCTGATATATATTTTCCGTTTATTAGCTCCGAAAAAATCCTGGCCATTAAAATCGTAAAGCAGCAGGATAAAAGGCTCAAGGGCAGTGCTGTAACCGCAGAGGGCTATCAGGTTCTTATTATCGACCAGAACGGCTCCCGTCACAAGGCCTTCCACATCGTATGTATCTTTTAGTTTTGCAACATGTACTCCCGGTGTATTTGGCAAAGAGTAAAGGCTGGTTTTTTTACTTATCCATTGTTTTGTAAAGAGATAAATACTATCCTTCGTAACAATAAATGCTTCGCAATCATAATCTGTATCAGCGAATGCTTTCTGCCCGACAATCTGATCTGACCAGGAGAATTCTATTTTTTCAATCAGGGGAGCACCTTCAAGCAGGCTTTTTTTATCTACTCTGAGTATATTCAGGTCTTCCCGGTTTCCTCCTGAATTATTGCCAAAGTCACCGATATATAAATATGCAGAATCCTGGGATATCTCTTCCCAGTCGGTATTCACAACTCCCGGAAGGGAGAGGGATTGTATTATATTACCACTGATGGTATCAATCTGATAGATATTGACATCACTGTTGTCATTATGTGTCCAGATATGTTGATCCCAGTATATCAGGCCTGATGTTTCTACAAGTTTTTCGGACAGCCTGATTTCCATTTCCGGGATCACTGTTGTCTCTTTGTAGATACAGCTTCCATCGTTCGTTGTCGCTGCAGGGTCATAATTGAGTGCCACAGGATCAGTACATCCCGGTATCCCGGCATAGCAATTCGCGGTTACTAAGAATAAAAAAACAAAGAAAAAAGGAACTGTCTTATTCTTCCACAAATAACACATATTTTACTCCTGTTTAAAATGTTGTTTTTCAGTGTAAAGATAGGTCTTTACACTCCAGTAATAAAACAGTGGAATAAATTATTGATTACCGGCTAATAAGCTTTGACCAATAAGTTTAAAGTCGGTATAATCCTCGGGTGGTACTATATAGATATTGTTTCCTGGTTCAAGGCCATCTTTTATTATAACATTCTTATCGTTAAAATCACCCAAAACGACGATCTGTCTTGTTTTATTTTTCATAACTACAAATGGGATATCATCTTCACTGGCACGAACACACTCCAGAGGTATATAAATGGCATCCGGTACTGTTTTAATGATGATTTTATTCCATGAAGTCATTTCAGGACGGATCTCTGAATCGGTACCATTAATTCTGATTACTACCTCGAACATTTTAACATCTGAATTTGGAAGCACTTCACCCACATTTGCAACTGATTTTATTGTACCATTCAGAACCTTATTAGGAAGAGCATCGACAGTTATTACAACCTGTTGTCCGACCTTCACCTTATTCACCTCAATTTCATTTACATATACTTCAGAAAGCATTGAAGTAAGATCAGGGAGGGTAGCCACTACCAGATCAAAGGGATTAAGACTTGAACCTGTTTTTCTCTTACTGCCGTCAAACTCCTCCTTATACATAACTATTCCTGATGCCGGGGCTGTTATGGTAAATTTAGAGAGAAAGTCCTGAAGAGTGTTTATGTATTCCTGTGCATCATGCACTTTTTGTCTTGCGGTGACTATATCTGCAAGGGCCAGGGCATATTTAAGCTCATAATTTTTAACAGCCTGTTCAAGAGCTCTCTGCTGTTTGTTAAGGTTGATTTCAGCCTTACGCTGTGTTGCAGGTGGCTCAAATTGTGATTCATCAAGAGTGATCTGTGCTTCTCTGACCTGATACTTGATGTTTGTTATATCATCCCTGAGAGCAGACAGAGAGACTGCCGTATCCAGAATAGCCATTTCCAGATTTGCTTCCATATTTTCAAGGCTCTGAATAGCTTCATTTAAAGTATTGGAATATTCTGTCCTGTCGAGTTGAGCGATATAATCGCCTTTCTGAACCATTGTACCCTCCGGCACAATATCCTGGATTGTCAGATCCATTGCACGCATCATCATACCTCCCCGTCTTCCGCGGGAACTACCTCCCGTCTGAGTGGCTGCTGTTATATCCGGACCGGAAATATCAAGTGAATGTTCGGCAACTAACCTGCCGGCATTTGAAACAGTTATCTCAAAAAGGCCCTGCTTTACTTCAGCAAAAATCTGCTCTTTTTTATCCGTTGAGAAAACTTTATTAAATATAATCATTGCTATTGTTATAGCAACAATAACTATTCCTGTTGTTATTAATGTCTTCTTCATGTTTTCTTAATTTATATGTCATTGTAAATGAAGATACACCTACTCTCTCCCAACTATTCCGTCATTTTGTTTTACAAATATTTCCTATAATTTGTTTCTTTCAGATTTTTGAGTAAATAGTTGATCTTCATTTCAAATTATGGCTAAGAGTTAACTGGTTTTATTTTCTACTTAATAGACTATTTTAAAATGAATTTATTCCCACATTCATAAAAATATTCTGTGAAAATAATCAACTGGATGAGATCAGGAATATTTATTCTGCTTTCAGCCGGATTTTTTTTCAGAAGGAATGTAAGGAATGGTAAAAGTGAATGTAGTTCCTTCGCCGGGTTTCGAATTCAACCATATTTTGCCTCCGAGCAGTTCGGCATAAGCCTTACATATTGAAAGGCCCAATCCTGTTCCCTGATATTGACGGGAACCCTTATTATCGACCTGGTAAAATCGCTCAAATACTTTGTTGTGAAATTCTTCTGGAATACCTATTCCTGTATCCTTTACCGAGAATTCAAGAAATTCCTTTTTCATTTTATATCCCACATCAACTCTGCCGTTCAATGTGAATTTCATAGCGTTATTTATCAAATTTGACAGTATCTGCACCAGTTTTGTTCCATCAGTCATTATTTCAGCCTCATCGTTTTCAAGGCTTGTCCTGAGTCTCAACTTCACTTTCTGAGACCTTTCCTTGTAACCAAACTGTTCACACAGGCTTTTTAATACTTTATTGATATTAACCGGCCGGATATTGATTTTCATCTGACCGCTTTCAATACTGGCAAGATCGACAATATCGTTTATTATTGACAGGAGTTGGTTCCCGCTTTGCTTAATAATTTCAGTGAACTGGGTTCTGTCATTTTGGGTAATATCAGGATCGTCGAGCAGACTGGAGAAACCCATTATGGCGTTCATCGGGGTTCTTATCTCGTGTGACACGTTATGAAGGAATGCTGTCTTCAGCCGGTCACTTTCTTCAGCTTTGTCTTTTGCTTCAATTATTTCTGCTTCTGCGTTTTTTATATAGGTTATATCCTCAACCATAACCAGGAAGAACTGTATCTCTCCATCATTGTTACGCACTATGCTCACTGTTGTGAGTCCCCATATTACTGAGCCGTCTTTTTTAAGGTAGCGTTTTTCTGTATGATATATGGGTATTTTCCTGGCCACCAAATCCAGTATTGCAATCTCATCAGCAGCTACATCATCAGGATGAGTAAAGTTTTTGTAAATCATTCCTGTCAGTTCTTCTTCCGGATACCCTAATAATCTGGTGTAAGCCTGATTCACACTAATAATACCCATATCCTTATCTGTCATTGCAATGGAAAGGGGGCTCTCTTCAAATATCTTACGAAATTTTTCCTCGCTCTCTTTCAGTATCAGCTCAGCGTGTTTCCTTTCCGTAATATCGCGGCATATAGCCTGGTAAAATTTAACTCCTTCGATGTCCACCCTTCTGGCACTGATCTCAATAGGAAAAACAGAACCGTCTTTTTTTCTGTGACTTGCTTCAAAAACAGCAAATCCTTTATCGTCAAGTGATGAGAGTTTGTTCCTGAATATTTTTGATGAAGAACCGTGAGTCAGATTGCTTAAAGGGAACCCTATGACTTCGTCTCTGCCATACTGATAAGTTTCAAGTGCCTTATCATTTATCTCCACAACATTAAAATCCTTATCTGTAAGAAATATTATATCATTGGCAAATTTAAGTATATAGTCAAAATGTCTGACAAGGGCCATTCGCTCGAGCTCTTTTTCATATTTCTGTCTGTAAAACCTTACCCTTTGATTCCACCAGAAGAATCCGAGGGAGGAACCACTGGTGAGAATAAAAAGGACTACAATTATGAGGATAAGCCTTTTCGTGTCGAGTAATGAGCTGAAGACTTCTCTTTTATCAGTCTTTGCTATCAGGAACCAGGGAGTCTCAGGAACCCTCTTCATTGCAGCTATTACGGGAACACCACGATAGTCAATGGCATCTGTTGTTTCCATATTTCCCAGTAGAGCCTGAGCGGCCGCAAGCTCTTCTTCCGTTATGGATTTCCGCAACAAAAGTTCTGATTTCTGCATGTGCCTGAGTTCATTCAGATAAACGATCTCATCTCCTTCACGGTGAAACAATAAGGCTTCCGATGTCCTTGTTGCTGATGGCCATGATTGAAGTATGGGATATAATACTCTTCCCGGATCGACCCTTAATACCAAAGCCCCAAAAACAGTTGAATCATTATCTTTCCTTTTCCTCATCGGTACAAGCAGATCAAGATGAACAAAACTTACATTTTTTGCATGATGCAAATCCGTCATTACAATATCACCTTTATCAATAACCCCAGGGAGTATTGATCGTAAATAATCACCCAGAACAGTATCCTGATCGGGATGATAAAGAATGACATTACAATCTCTGTCAACGAAAAGTGCATTGCGATAGTCATAACTGTCTGTCAGTACTTTCAAAATCTGAACAAGGTCTTCCTTAAGCCTTTGATTACCTGATATGTAAGCATCATAATTCTTCATCAGACTATTGTTCTGACTAAAATTGAAAGCATCTGCCATCCTCTCGCTTCTCCACTGTATTATCTGTTTTGCCTTAAGATCGGCAATAGCAGAAAGTTCTTTTGTGCTGTTCAGTAACAGGGTTTTTTTATGGTTCTGGTAAAATACCATCCCAACAATTATCGAAACTGACGACAGAACAAGAAAAAGAATTATCAGATGCCAGGGTATGGCATGTTTGTATCTCTGCAAAAATATTATCGCATCCTTTAAGAGAGTACCTGATCTTATGTTTCTGACTTTCTTCAATTAGCACAAAATTAATACTTTCCTGAATATTATTTATCTGTTAAAGCTGCAAAAGGAGAATTATTTCTTTTTTACTATCACTGAAGCCAGTATAGATATCAAAAGGATTGAACCTATGATCGTTAATGATAATGATACAGGTATTTCAAAATGGAAAAATGAAACGATCATCTTAACCCCCACATAAGCTAAAATAATAGCAAGACCTATTTTTAGATATCTGAAATAACCCATTATACCAGATACGGCAAAATACAGGGAGCGCAGACCGAGAATGGCAAAGATATTTGAAGTATAAACGATAAACCTGTCCTGGCTTATTGCCAGAACGGCAGGGATACTGTCAACGGCAAACAACAAATCGGATGATTCAATAATTAGTAATACCAGAAAAAAAGGTGTGGCATATAATTTATGATTTATTCTGACAAAAAATTTCCCATGATGAGCTTCGTCAGTCACCGGAAGAAAACGTCGGGCAAATTTCACAACGGGGTTTTTTGAAGGATCCATATGTATATCGCTCTCAAACAACATCTTAATCCCCGTTACTAAAAGAAATCCCCCAAAGATAATTACAATCCAGTGAAACCTGTTAATCAGGGCTACTCCGGCGAAAATAAATATTCCTCTCATTACCAGGGCTCCCAGAACTCCCCAGAAAAGTATTTTATGCTGGTATTTTTCCGGGACAGCAAAATAGGTAAAGATTAATATAAAGACGAATATATTGTCAACACTGAGTGATTTCTCAACAATATAGCTTGTAAAATATTCAAGTGCTTTCGTTTTCCCGAATTCATATAAAACGAAAAGGTTGAAGAGCAAAGCCATGATAATCCAAACAGCGAACCATATCAAAGCTTCTTTTACAGGAACTTTGTGGGCTTCCCTGCTGAATATTCCAAGATCAAGCCCCAGCATAATGAAGATGAGAATATGAAACCCGATCCAGAAATAAATACTAACTTCCATTAATTTAAATAAGTCTGCAAACTTAAATAAAATATTTCTGCCCGTAGCAGGAAATCTTCAGCTTGCTGCAATTATTATGAGAAAAACCCACAGGGATTTGTTCCTGAAACTTTTTTACCTTTATGCTTCAAAAAATCCTTTAAGATGAAATCGATTCCCCGCTGTCTTATTATACTGTTATTATCAGTTTTATTCTCTTTCCCAGTCAGATCTCAGGATGTCATTTCATGGAAAGATGTCATTACGGCAACTGATCTGAAGAGTTATGTCACCTTTCTTTCCTCTCCTCTTTTGCAGGGGAGAAAGAACAGTGAGCCCGGACTTGACATTGCTCAGCAATATATCATTTCGCAGTTGGAAATAATGGGTATTCCTCCGGTCAGTGGGAAAAACTATCTTCAGCCATATTCAATAACCCGGTATTCTGTTGATCCTGAAGAAAGCACTATTGAGGTGTTCGGCAAAAATAAAGACACAGTCATCTTCAGAAAACCAATTTTTCAGATTGTCCCTACAGGTCCTTCTGATTTTACCGTTGAGGGAGAGATTGTCTTTGCCGGCTATGGTCTTAAACAGGACAGGTATGGATACGACGATTTTGAAAATATAGTAACAGAAGATAAGATAGTACTTGTGATGATGGGTTGTCCTCCGGCGGCAGACGGAGACGGTTATATGGTAGAAGGTGTTGACTGGTCATCTTTCCAAAGTCTCCAGGTTAAGCTCACTCCTTTACTTTTTACCCGTGCAAAAGCTGTCCTTATAGTAGCCGATCCCAAATCCGGATACTCTTCTCTGGAAGAACAGTTTCCCGGCATCTCAGGAGAGCTCAATTCAGCTATCAGCCTTAAGGGTCAGAAGCCCCGTATAATGCAAATGCCCAATATGCCAAAGATAATGATTGTACACAGGGATGTTGCTGAAGAATTGCTAAGGGAAAGTAGTTATAACCTTTCAGGTCTGCAGAGTAAGATAGACGAAACAGGAAAACCTTTTTCGATTGAAATACCTGACAAAAAGGTAAAGATCACCGAGGTGGTCAAAACTGAAGATATGCATTTGAATAATGTTGCAGCTTACATTGAGGGCAGTGATCCTGTACTGAAAAATGAATATATTGTTTATTCTGCTCATATTGATCATATAGGTATCTCCAGCCAGGGAGTAAATACAGGAGCTGATGACAACGCTTCAGGATGTGCCGGCCTTCTGTCCATAGCCGAAGCATTTCAGAATCTTAAGAAAAAACCTCTGAGGTCAGTACTCTTCCTCTGGGTCTCCGGTGAAGAGATAGGCCTCTTAGGCTCAAGATATTATGTCAACAACCCCCTTGTCCCTCTTGAGAATACTCTTGTCAACCTGAATGCCGATATGATAGGGAGAGTTAAGGGACCAGCTGATACCACTGCTGATAATCCCATGACAGGTCCGAAAGAAGTGTTTGTCATTTCAGATAATCAAAGTAAGGAACTCACAACAATTGCAGAGGCTGTGGATCAACAGTCAGTCCTGGATTTTAACTTCAGCCTGAGCGGAAGAAACCATCCACTGCAACTCTTCAGTCGCAGTGACCATTATAATTTTGTTGTTAAAGACATACCCGTTCTTTTCTTTTTTACCGGACTGCATACCGACTATCACAGTCCGGAGGATGTAGTGGAAAAAATTAATTTTGAAAAGATGGAACTCATTGCAGAAACAATGTTTCAGATTGGTTATGAAGTGGCCAATAAGAAGAAGCGTATTGTTGTAGATAATCCCTTTAGCAGCTGGTAAAAGGAACCCTTAAAAAATACAGACAAAGCCTATTTTTGTTTTACCGGTATAAAACTTTTGATTGAAGTGCTATACCTATCATCTATGTCAGGAATACCATTACCGTTTGTATCCTTCATCGCCGACATATATTCCATAAGAGCAAGCCACTCTTTACCTTCCTGAACACCTTCTTTTTCCCCGTCAATATCTATTATTGCCTTTGACATATCAATTATGGGATGGCCTTCAATATCCTTTGGAACAACATTGATCAGTCCGAAACTCATTTTTTTTATTATCCCTATAAACTCCAGCATATAGGAATTTGCTGTTATCGAATAAAGAGTATCATCTTTCCGGGAAAAACTGACCCGGGTTTTTCCTCCTTCAGAATTGATGATCTCTATTTTTTTTATCTTTCTCAGCATTCCTTTTGCCGGATCATACTCAACACGTACACCAGAGTAGAAGCAGTAATTGGCAGGTGTATTCCTGTAGGCTACCTGCAATATCTCCAGAATTCTTTTCAGTTCCTTACCGGTAACATACAGTCTTGCAAGGGGATAACCCGGAATATTGTCATTCCCTGATCCCATGGACATTATCCTGAAGATATCCGGAGCAGATTGCATGCCCGGCACTATCCTGTCGCGTATCACACCTGTTGCTACCATACTGATATCTGTTCCCTCAGCAGAATGATTATTGATATATGAATGAATAGCGTCAGCTACCAGGGGACCGAGATTACTGTTTTCAAAATCTCCCTGTTCATTACATTCCAGAACAAAATCAGATTCCACTACTTTCCTTTCATAATCCATGCCGTTTGGCCTGAGTATTAATTCATTAATAAGCTCTTTCTGTTTCTCTATCATCTCATTGACCAGGGTGTCACCGGGTATCTTGTCATCAACAGGGATGAGTGAATAATTATCAAAAGAGATTTTGCCGTTGTCGGAGGTAAGGTTAAGTTTCCCAACAAAACGACCGTATTCTCCGGTCTGGATTATTGCAGTATTATTGATTATTACAGGTTTTTCAAGCTTTGTGTGTGTATGTCCGCTTACAATGATATCAATACCCTTTACCTTTTTTGCCAGTTTAACATCTTCACCTCCAATAATACCATTTTTACCGGGAGTGACACCTGAATGAGAAAGGCATATTATTAAATCACAATCATCTTTCTTAAGTTCTTTTACCATTTTTCGGGCTACTCTGATCTGATTTTTAAAAGTAACAGGAACGGCAAAAGCTGCATTATCATCTGCAACCTTCCCCAATAAAGAAAAAAATCCGATGCGGATACCTTCTCTCTCAATTATTTGCTTAGGCCTGATATCTCCCTTAATAAACAGCTTTTCCAGTTCATCATCAGCAATGTCATTTTTATCGAAGACAGCATTGCTCAAAAGAATGTCCGGAATTTCTCCCCCTTTCTTCGAATTTTCTATTATCTCTGACAATTTTGCCGGTCCGTAATCAAATTCATGATTACCAATACAGATGACATCAAAGCCCATCGTTTTCATCAGTCTGAGCTGAAATCCCGTGTTTGCTTCAAGTCCCTGAAAAAGTGTTCCCATAAGGAAATCACCGGCATCTACAACCAGGGGAAGGATATTTTCTTTTGCTGCAGCTTCTTTTACCTCTCTTATGATGGTAGCAATACGGGCAAAACCGCCGACTGTAGCGTCATCACCAGTGGTAAGCGGAGTGTATTGAGATTCCGGAGCATACCCGGTAAGTCTGGAATGAAGATCATTCGTATGAAGCAATACAATTTTTTTCTGTGCTTCAGTAGGTTGCATAACAAGAAACAGAACAGCAACGGCAATAATTATTTTTCTTTTCATCGTCTGATAATTCTGGTTATAACCGACAATTTATCTTTCAATACACAAAAGAGAGTGAATATAAGTAGTTTTTTTATCAGGTCATGTATTGCAAAAAAAACACAGGGTTGATAAATTAAATGTACTTCAATTAAGTAATATCTGCAACAACAAATGTACTTCCCCCAATAAAAATAACATCTTTTCCCCCTGCATTCACAACAGCACTATCAAGGGCTTCGGCAACGTTGTCAAAAGAGTTACCCAACAGACCGTAATCTGCAGCTATTGACTTAAGTATTTTCTCATCAAGGGCACGGGGTACTGATGCACGGGTAAAATAGTAGCTGGCTTTTTTGGGAAAAAGAGGAAGTATCATTGACAAATCCTTATCTGCAACAAATCCGATAACAATATGAATTCTTTCTGCAGGCAGCTTTACTAACTGTTTCATTGTATACTGAAATCCTTCCATATTATGTCCGGTATCACATATTATGAGGGGTTTGTTACCCAGTATCTGCCACCGGCCTTTTAATCCCGTATTTTTAACAACCCCGCTTATACCTCTCAGAATTATATCCGTATCAAAGTTATAAACACCTTTCAAATGATCACAGATCATAAACAATGTCCCGATATTTGAACACTGATAATCCCCTCCAAGAGGTGTCACACCTTTAAAAACAGTCCCTTCTTTCATATTTTTAATCCTGAATTCCCGGAGTTTGCCGTTCATCTCCTTATCGGTGAAAGTACATTCATAATACTTGTTGGCACAAAAGACCGGAGAACCTTTTTCCTCGGCTTTTTGTCTGAAAATATGATCTGTTTCTTTCTGCGATTCCCCAATAATCACGGGTATATTTTGTTTTATTATGCCGGCTTTCTCTGAGGCAACCTTT
Source organism: Bacteroidota bacterium (assembly GCA_012729475.1). Lineage (GTDB taxonomy): Bacteria > Bacteroidota > Bacteroidia > Bacteroidales > VadinHA17 > LD21. The sequence goes on along the minus strand of JAAYDB010000045.1, from coordinate 18,932 downwards.
TCCAGAGTATCTCCCAGCAGGTCCATATGATCGTGTCCAACATTTGTTATCACTGAAAGGACAGGTATTATTATGTTTGTCGAATCGAGCCGTCCTCCCAGTCCGGTCTCAATAACCGCAATATCTACATTAGCCTGGTCAAAGTAGTAAAAAGCCATTGCCACGGTAAGTTCAAAAAAAGAAGGGCTTGTTTTATTAATTATATCTCTGTGTTTTTCTACAAACCCAATCACCTCATCTTCCGGGATCATCTCTCCGTTAACCCTTATTCGCTCTCTGAAATCCCTGAGATGGGGAGAAGTATATAATCCGGTACGTAAACCTGCCTCCTGTAAAACTGAGGCCAGCATGTGTGCAACAGAACCTTTTCCGTTAGTACCGGCAATATGAATGGTTTTATAATTATTGTGAGGATGACCGAAATATGCATCAAGAGCAAGAGTATTATCAAGATTATCCTTGTAAGCAGCTTTCCCGATCCTGTGATAGGCTGGCAAAAGAGAATACAGGTAATCAAGTGTCTGATCGTAGTTCATAAGATATCGGGGATCATGTGTTCCATTACTGTTGTCATTTTGATTATCTGACTATCCTGCAGAACAATGTTAAAAAGTAATATTTGTTCACCACTTGTTTCTTTTTATTTTTTCAGGTTCGAATCTGTCAGGGGTCGTAACAGGCATATTATCTGGGATGCCAATTGAAACGACAGATAATGTATGGATGTGCTCAGGAAGTCCGAGCAGTGAATCAACCGCTTTCATTCTTGCTTCTCTTGGTTCAATGCCCAGCCACACAGCACCCAATCGCATAGAATGGGCAGCAAGAAGAATATTTTGTGTGGCAGCTGAACAGTCCAGTTTATAATAACCCGGTCCATTCTCCAGTTTTTCATCGCCACAGACTGCAATAGCATGACTGGCCTTTGAGAGCATAGTGGCTGAAGGATGTATCTCCATGATCTTTCCGATAATATCTCTGTCGTCAATAATCACAAAATGCCAGGGACGTCTGTTACGTGCAGAAGGAGCATACATTCCCGCTCTGATAATTTTAGTGATAATTTCTTCATCTATCTTTTCTCCGGTATAATATCTTATACTCCTGCGTGAGATTAGTCCTTCATAAAGCTCCATAACAACAATGTTTTTTGTGCAAAATAACAATCTTTAGGATGTGTTTTCAATAAATCCTCATTTTTTTGGTTATTTTTACGACAGGGCAACAGGTCCTTTTCTTGTTATAATAACTTGTATTACAAATATTTAAACATGACAAAAAGACATAACAAAAAAATTTTCATACTTGATACGAATGTTCTTCTTCACGATTACCAATGCATTTACAATTTTGAAGAAAATGATGTTATTATTCCGATAGTTGTTCTTGAGGAACTCGACAAGTTTAAAAAAGGCAATGATGAGATAAATTTTCATGCAAGGGAATTCACCAGGGAACTGGACAAGTTATCGGGTGATATGCTTCTCACAGCCAACATTCCGCTTGGAGATAATTTGGGGAATCTGCATATAGAAACGGGCAAGGATTTTTCGGAGAAAGTCAGTCAGTCCTTTCCTGAACGAACGTCAGACCACAGGATTCTGGCTATCGCTGATTATGTATGTACTTCAAACAAAGACAAGGTTGTTGTACTGATAACAAAGGATATTAACCTGCGCATGAAAGCTAAATCACTGGGTATTCCTGCACAGGATTACGAGAATGACAAGGTTGCCAACATAGGTGATCTCTATAAAGGTATAACTGTCATGGACGATGTTGATCAGGATCTCATTAACAGGCTGTATGAGGCTCCTGATGGTATCAGTTCGAAAGAATTCAATATCAGCGAAGATCTCAGGGGCCACCAGTTTTTTATTATCAAGAACAACGGCTCTAGTGTTCTAGCTCATTATAATCCTGTCAATAAGTCTCTTACAAGAGTTATTAAACAAACCACTTTTGGTATTGATCCACGTAATGCCGAACAGACCTTCGCACTTGAGGCATTGTCTGATCCCTCTGTCGAGCTTGTCAGTCTGACAGGGAAAGCGGGAACAGGCAAAACACTTCTTGCCCTTGCATCTGCCCTGGCTCAGCAAAAGAGATACAAACAGATTTTCCTGGCCCGGCCTATTGTCCCTCTAGCAAATCGCGATCTGGGATTTCTGCCGGGTGATGTAAAAGAAAAGATGGATCCTTATATGCAGCCCCTCTATGACAACCTTACTGTAATAAAACACAGATTTAGTCATCAGAGTCCGGAATTCATGAAGATTAATGAAATGATGAAGGAAGAAAAACTGGTGATCACTCCCCTTGCTTACATAAGAGGACGCAGTCTGTCCAATATATTCTTTATAGTTGATGAAGCACAAAATCTGACACCCCACGAAATAAAGACCATTATTACCCGTGCGGGAGAAGACACAAAAATGGTATTTACCGGTGATATCGAACAGATAGATTCCCCTTACCTTGATACAGGATCAAACGGTCTGAGTTACCTTTCTGACAAGATGAAAGACCAGAATATCTTTGCTCATGTCAACCTTGTCAAGGGAGAACGCAGTTATCTTGCTGAGTTGGCAAGCAAACTTCTTTAATACTTTTTTAATAAAATAATGAGTTTTTATCTTTAAAACCTGAGAACCATGAAAATCAAAACTATTTATCTTGGCATAATGGTGGCTTTTATTCTTGCTGCCTGCCAGTCTAATTCACAAAAGAGTGGGAAAGATGAACAGAGTGAAGGACAGGAAACAGAAATGATACAGCTCTTCAACGGGAATGATCTGAGTAACTGGTCCTTTTTCCTCAGGGATCCTTCTGTTGACCCTGCCGGCGTTTTCTATGTTGAAGACGGGGTGATACATATTACCGGAAACCCTTTTGGTTATATGCGTACAAATGATTCATACTCCGATTACAAACTCCATCTGGAGTGGAGATATCCTGTTGAAGCTACCAACAGCGGCGTTTTCATTCATGTACAGCAGCCGGATACTATATGGCCACAGTGCTATGAATCGCAGCTTAAAGCAGGAAGTGCTGGAGATCTTATCTGTATGAACGGATCCGATATGAATGAACGTACCGATAAATCAACTATTGTTGTTCCCAAACAGGCTGAATCATCAGAAAAAGCTACAGGTGAATGGAATACAATGGAAATTGAATGCAGGGATAATACTATCAATGTTACGGTTAATGGTGTATTGCAGAATAAAGCAACCGGCACTTCCCTTAGTGAAGGTCACATCTGTCTGCAAAGTGAAGGGAAAGACATTGAATTCAAAAATATTTATCTTACCATGCTTGACAATCAGACTGGCATGACAAATGAATGAATACACTTAGAAGGAAAAAAATTGCATTTCACACTCTGGGCTGCAAGCTGAATTTTGCTGAAACCTCAACAATATCCAGTACATTCCCTGAGAATACATATGAAAAAGTGACTGCGGGTCAGAAAGCTGATATTTATGTAATTAATACATGTTCAGTAACTGAAGCTGCGGATAAAAAATGCAGGCAGGCAATAAGAAAATTCAGAAACCTGTCTCCGGAAGCTATGATAGTGGCTATAGGTTGCTATTCACAACTACGACCGCAGGAAATAGCTGCTATACCCGGGGTGGATATGGTTCTGGGAACAAATGAAAGATTCGGTCTGGCAGAAATGATTAAAAATTACGGTAAGAGATCACCATGTGAAATACATTCCAGTCATCTGTCAGAATCAGATCCTTTCATCCCTGCTTTTTCGGCAGGAGACAGAACAAGGTCTTTCCTTAAAGTACAGGACGGCTGCGATTACGGTTGTGCCTATTGTACAATACCTCTTGCAAGAGGTTCGAGCCGAAGCCCCGGCATTGACACCATTCTGGAAGAAGCATCTGTCATCGCAGAAAAAGGTATAAAAGAGATAATACTGACAGGTGTTAATATTGGTGACTTTGGTCGTAAAAACGGACAGTCACTATATAATCTGCTTTGTGAACTGGTTAAAATAAATGGAATAGAAAGATACAGGATTTCATCCATTGAACCCAATCTGCTTACTGATGAGCTTATTGAGATGACTGCTGATAATCCAAAGATACTCCCCCATTTCCATCTTCCTCTTCAGGGCGGATCGGACAAGATACTTGCTTTGATGGGCAGAAGGTATAAAAGAGATGTTTTTAGCAAAAAAATACAAAAGATAAGATCCTTAATACCACTGGCCGGAATTGGAAGCGATATCCTGACAGGCTTTCCGGGAGAAAACGATGAAGATTTTGAAGATGCTTATAATTTTCTTTCAGACCAGCCACTCTCCTACATGCATGTATTCCCTTACTCGGAAAGGCCAGGTACCCGGGCAGTTAAAATGGAGGGTAAAGTAAATCATCATGTAAAAGAACTCAGAAGTAAAAGACTTCATGTTCTTTCAGAAAAGAAACACGATATCTTCCTGAAAAACAATATTGGACATAATGAAAATGTTCTTTTTGAAAGTGTAAAAAACAAGGGTATGATAACAGGGTTTACAGGTAACTATATTAGAGTGGAATATCCCTGGGATCAAAGTTTTGCAGGAAAAATTAAAAAGATACGGATGAAAAATATTGAAGTGTCGGGAAGAATGAGTGTAGAAATAATAAGCTAAAAAATATGATTGACTACAGTAATATATGTTCTGAAATAGTGACAGCTGTTAACGAGACAGGTAATTTCATTCGCCGGGAATGCGAAGTTTTTGATATTAAAAGGACAGAGACAAAAGGCTTACATGATCTTGTAAGTTATGTTGATAAAGGATCTGAAGAAATTCTTGTTGAAAGATTAAGTGATATCTTGCCGGAAGCTGGTTTTATTACTGAAGAAGGAACTTCTGCAAAGAAAGGCAGCAAGTATCACTGGGTTGTTGACCCTCTTGATGGTACCACTAATTTCGTACATGGTGTCCCTTTGTTTGCCATAAGTGTCGGTCTTATGGAAGATGATGATCCCGTAGCCGGAGTTGTTTATGAAGTAAGTAGCAGAGATACTTTCACAGCCTGGAAAAACGGAGGATCATGGTTGAATAATAAATCCATACATGTATCTGACGTTTCTTTATTATCTGACAGCCTAATAGCAACAGGTTTTCCCTACAGTGATTTCAGCAGGCTCGAGGATTATATGAAATGTTTTACCTGGTTCTGTAAGACGACACATGGTGTCAGAAGATTCGGATCAGCTTCAGTTGATCTTGCCTGGGTGGCATGCGGGCGATTTGAAGCTTTTTTTGAATACGGACTTAATCCCTGGGATGTGGTTGCCGGAGCACTTCTGGTAAAAGAAGCAGGAGGTCATTTCTGTAATTTCTCAGGTGACAGGAAAGACTTTTCCGGAAAAGAAATAATAGCTGCCAACAGTAATGTTTTTGAAGAATTTAGTGACATAATAAATAAATTTATGGCCAGATAATTATCCCTTATGGCAGGTATCATCGGATATTATATCTTTTTTGGTCTTAACTGGCTGATAACACTCCTTCCCCTGAAGGTACTGTATCTCTTTTCCGATTTCTTCTTCATTTTTGTTTTTTATTTTCCCGGCTACAGGAGAAAAGTAGTAGCCGAAAACCTTAAAAACTCTTTCCCGGAAAAGACAAAAGAAGAGCTGGCAATTATTGAAAAAAGATTCTATCACCATTTTTGCGATCTGATAGTCGAAATCGCAAAACTTACACATATCAGCCGGAGTCAACTGAAGAAAAGGATGAAATTAAATAATCCTCAGTTAATTAATAAATTATATGATGAAGGAAGGGATATAATAGCAATATTTGCTCACTATGGCAACTGGGAATGGACTAATATTCTTTCTTTACACACCAAATCCACGGTTGTTCCTGTCTATAAACCCCTGAACAACAAATTTTTCGACAGGTTTATGCTGAATATGAGGAGTAAGAATGATTGCAGACCGGTGCCAATGTCAAATGTTATAAGAGAGATAATCCGTAACCGTAATAACAACAAAAGAGGAATTTACGGGATAATGTCAGATCAGACACCACCGTTGCCTGATATAAAATTCCGGACAAAATTCCTTAATCAGGATACCCCTGTTTACACCGGAGCTGAGAAAATTGCTGTGAAATATGATATGGCTGTTGTATTTTTAAAAATACAGAAGGTTAAAAGAGGATATTATGAGATAACTTTTGAATTATTATTTGAACACACCAATGGTGTTCCGGAGCATCTGATAACACAGACTCATGTTAAAAGACTTGAGGAAATCATTGTTGAAAAACCGGAATACTGGTTATGGACACACCGCAGATGGAAACATAAAAGACTCAACAATCCGGATGACTAAGACAGCTGTCGTAATATTAAACTGGAACGGAATTAATTTCCTGAAGAAGTTTCTTCCGAAGGTTATTGAATATTCTCTGAATTCATCAACAGAGATATGGGTGGCAGATAACGGGTCATCGGATAGTTCGGTAGAATGGGTCGAATCATCTCACAAAGAAGTCAGACTCATAAGGCTTGAGAAGAATCACGGTTTCTCGGAGGGTTATAATCTGGCACTTGAACAAATTGAGGCTGATTATTATATATTGTTGAACTCCGACATTGAGGTCACCGAGAGATGGCTGGAACCTATGGTTCAATTACTCGATAGTAATCCTGATATAGCCTCATGCCAACCCAAAATACTATCTCACAACAATAAAGATCATTTTGAATATGCAGGAGCGGCCGGAGGGTTCATTGATAAATATGGTTATCCTCTGTGCCGTGGACGGGTACTTAACGAAATTGAGAGAGATATTGGTCAGTATGACAGTCCTGCTGAAATATTCTGGTCAACTGGGGCCTGTATGGCTGTCCGTTCACAGGCATGGAAAAAAGTTGGTGGTTTTGATCCTGATTTTTTCGCCCACATGGAAGAGATAGATCTGTGCTGGCGCTTTCACAGGACAGGATACAAAGTGTTTTATGTGCCACATTCGCGTGTATACCATGTAGGAGGTGGAGCCCTTCCCTATAATTCTCCCTTTAAGACATATCTTAATTTCAGGAACAGTCTTTTTCTTCTTTACAAAAACCTGCCCGACAAAAGCTTCAGGAAAACGCTTTTTATAAGAAAGATCCTTGATGGGATAGCTGCAGTTTTTTTTATGCTGAAGGGGCAATTAAAAAGCGCCTGGGCAGTTTTAAAAGCCCATTGTGATTATTATAAAACTATTTCTGTAATGAAAGAAAACCGTAAAAAAGTGAAAATGCTGGGTAACAATGAGGCTTCTGATCTTATTTTGAACAAGTGCATTGTTTTTGAGTTCTATATAAAAGGAAAGAAAACTTTCAGAGAATTATAAACAGGAAACTGACAATAAATGAAAAACAGTCAGCTTATTATGTTTTTTACCATAGCTTTTACAATTTATGCCATCGGGAATCTTTATGTTTTCATGAAAGGCTATAATGTACTGTCGCATGCCAGAATGAACCGCACATTTTACACAGTGGTGTTTATTTCTCTTGCCACTACATTTATTGCAGGAAAGATTCTCGAATCAATACACTCATCAGTATTTGCAGATATTCTCAATATTATCGGAGGATTCTGGTTAGGCTTCCTCCTGTACAGTTTTCTCTTTCTGTTTATCTCTGACATAGCAGGCCTCCTCTTACGTATTTCAGCTGGCAGTCACCTGATCATTGACTACAAAAAATGGTCGTTCATTGTCACTGTTGTACTATCAGTTATACTGATTACAGGCGGTTTTATTAATGCCATCACACCCCGGATAAAGAAATACGACATCGAGATAGATAAGAAGGCCGGTAAAACCGATGATTTTAGAATAGCAGCAGTATCGGACATTCACCTGGGAAGTATTATAAGGAAAAGAAGTATGAGGGTACTTTCGGATATGCTAAATGAAGTCAGGCCCGATGTGATATTTCTGCTCGGGGATATTGTTGACGGTGATCTGGGTCCTGTACTACGGGGTGATCTACTTGCTTATTTCAATGAGCCTGAAACAAAATACGGGTTATACGGGATAACTGGCAATCATGAATTCATAGGAGGAGCTGAACGAACAATATCCTATATTGAAAGCAAAGGCATCAGAATTCTGAAAGATGAGCTGGTATTTTTGCCGGATAGCATTCAGGTTGCAGGCAGGCTTGACAGAGATTCAAGGAGACATACCGGAAAGGACCGGCTTCCTCTGGAAACAATTCTCAAAGATGCGGACAGGTCAAAACCCATAATAGTGCTTGATCACCAACCTGTTGCACTGGAAGAAAGTAAAGATTCAGGCGTTGATCTTCATTTATCGGGTCATACACATAATGGTCAGATGTGGCCATTGAATTTATTAACCCGCAGACTGTTTGAGCTTAGTTACGGTCATTTACAGAAAGGCAAAACCCATGTAATAGTCTCATCGGGTTTTGGTTTATGGGGACCAAGGATAAGAGTGGGAAGCAGATCAGAGGTTGTCCTTGTTGATGTCCGGCTCACAGGCAGAGAAAGCCGTTGATAATAATTTATTCACAAGAGATCATATATCGCTTCGAGAGCCATAGCTCTTGATCCTTTTACCAGGATATGATAACCCTTAAGAGGGAATTTTGTAATATATTCTTTCAGAGCCTTACTATCTGCAAATACTGTGAAACCGGTATTTACTCCTGCTTTACCAAACTGAGGACCAACCAGAAATACTTTTTCGGGGCTTATTTCCCTGAGAAGTTCAATGACTCTTTGATGTTCTTCTTCGCTTTTTTCACCCAGTTCATGCATATCACCAAGTATACATATTTTTCTTGGAACTGACAGAGCGGCAAAGGATCTCAGAACGAGCCTCATGCTGGTGGGATTGGCATTATAGGAATCACAAATAACAGTATTACGGCTGCTTATCCTGACCTGTGATCTGTTATTTTCAGGTTTATAATTAATTATGGCATCAGCGATATCTCTTATCCCTACTTCGAAAAACAGTCCTGTTGCAACAGCAATCTTTACATTTTCAATGTTATGATTGCCGAAAATATTTGTAGCAAGGATATGGGATGTATTCCGGTATACTACATTCACTCTGAGATAAAGATCTGTGGTCTCCGGAGTCACTGTCAGAGGTAACCCTGCGGGAAATGACAGAGGAACTGCTTTGTTTACCATTTTGTATATCTTCTCTTTAAGAACAGGGTCATGATCGTTATACAGGGCTATACCATTATTTCTTTTCAGGTATTCATAAAGTTCTGTTTTTGTTTTTACAATGTTTTCCGTTGATCCGAAACCTTCTATATGGGCGCATCCGGTATTTGTTATTATTCCGTAATCAGGTTCTGCTATATGACAAAGAGTTCGTATTTCTCCCTGATGGCTGGCCCCCATTTCCACAAGTATTATTTCGGTATCAGGTTCAGCTGACAATAAAGTTAGGGGAACACCTATCTGGTTATTAAGGTTTCCTTTTGTAGCATGTATCTTATACTTTTTCCCCAATACTATAGAGGCAAGGTCTTTGCTGGTAGTTTTCCCATTGGTTCCTGTGATTGCCAGAACAGTAGTATTAATTTCTCTTCTGTGAAAGAGAGCCAGTTTTTGAAGCACTGTCAGGCAATCGTCGACCAGGATTGTATTGCTGGTCTCGTAAGCCGGGTCATCAATCACAGCCCATGAAGCTCCCTGTTTAAGAGCATTTGCAGCAAATTCATTTCCATTGTAGTTATCGCCCCAGAGGGCGAAGAAGATCTGACCGGGCTTAAGGGTCCGGGAGTCTGTTGACAGTCCTGATGATTCCCTGAATATCTGGTATAATTTTTCTATCTGCATGGTTTTACAAAAAAATGCCTCATTATGAAATACATAATGAGGCTTATATCTTTCAGAATTTCAAACTGTTTAAAAACCTGACGGGCTTCCTACTCTTATCATTGCGCAGCGGAATCCAATGTCGTCGCGTGAACTTTCCTGGTCAAGGAACCTTCTTGTTGAGGGATTCAGCCAGTATGCACGGTCTCTCCATGAGCCTCCTTTGTACACTCTTGCATTATCATTAATAAGAGTTACAAAATCAGCCTGTGATGTAGAGGAAGCATCCTGGGCATACATTCTCTGGGAATTGTTTATCCCGTCATCAACATTCCAGTCATTGGTAATGGATGACTGCAGATCACCATCACGGTAATTTCTGTAATCACCTCTCTGGTAATTGTATCTGTCAGCTACATCGGCATCACTAACAGTATCCACATAAAGTCTTCCCAGATTATTTTTTGTTACTATATTGCCTGCGGCATCTCTTCTCAGATCAGTAAAAACATTACCTCTGAAGGGATTAAAATCATCAACATCTTCCGAAGAAAGTGGGCGGTAAACATCCTGTACCCATTCATTAACATTACCGGCCATGCAGTACAAACCATAGTCATTGGGCCAGTATGATTTAACGTCACTGGTTATGCTGGCATTGTCGTTAAGACTTCCGGCCACTCCCATTAAATCTCCTCTTCCTCTGACAAAATTAGCCATCAGCTCACCACGGTATCTTCTTTCAGCATTTCTCACATTATGTCCATCCCAGGGATAAATTCTTCTTTCATAAATTCTTTCTTCATAAGTATTTCCACGAAGAGCATAAGCTGCAAATTCCCATTCTGCTTCAGTTGGAAGCCTGTAATTGGGGAGCAGAATACCGTCTTCAAAATTTGTTCTTCTCTCAGGCTGTTCGGGGTTGAGACTCTCCCGGAGATTATTCACAACACCTTCGTATTGCCCTGCCAGATAAGCTTCAGTGTTGAAGTTATTCTGGTTTTTCTGATCAGGATCATAATGCAGTTCACCTTCATCAATAAGTATCTGTTCATTGACCCTGTCGCTGCGCCATAAACAATAATCATTAGCCTGAACCCAGCTAACACCAACAACAGGATAATTATTATATGATGGATGACGGAAATAATACTGAACATAAGGATCATTGAAACCCATCGGGCTTCTCCATACCAGTGTGTCAGGCAGTGCTCTTCTGTGTACTTCGGGGTAATCTGTATAAACCCTGCGAAGCCAGTACAGATACTCACGATAGTCAACATTCCTTACTTCTGTTTCATCCATATAAAATGAAGAAACAGTTACTGTTCTTGCTTTATTATTCCAGTCGAACATAACATCCTGTGCTACCTGGCCCATGGTAAAACGTCCTCCTTCTATCAAAACCAGACCAGGACCGGTTTTCTGTTCCACTCCAACCTGAACTTCAAACCCCCCATTATCAGGATTATTATATTCCCATCCTGTAGTAGCCGAAACATCCTGTCCTCCCTTCCTGAACATACAGGAGGAAAGAAATAATGTTGCCAATAATACAACCAGCAAGGCTCTGAATCTATTCATAACTCCTTTACTTTTATGACTTTTAAGAATATCCAAATATAAGAACTTTAATTATTCCCCAAGTATCAAATATAACTACAATTTGGGGAAATTTATTGTTTTTATAACCTTTCTTTTTTCAACATCATTTAAACTCACGGTAATGCCTGCATGGTGCAATAATGAAACAGGAAGCAGGCTGTTACCTGACATGATATTGAAACGATAATTATAAAAAAATGTTACATTACCAGTAAGAATTGATGCTCCTGCCTGAAGATCAATATTTTTACGGTTACTGTACAAAATCACAGAACCTATTGAAACACAACAACTTTCAAGTACAGCTCCTGCTCCCAGAGCCGAATTATTCTCCTGAATTTCGTATTTTAAAAGTGGCCGTATCTTAAGATTTCTTTCTTCATTAATATCAAAATCGCCGGCCAGATGGAAAAGAAATCTCCTTTTAAGTCTGCTTTCCCCGTGTTCTGAATAGCCAGGATCGGGTTCTGCAAGATGATTAACCGAAAGACCCCAGAAAAAGCGTCCGGAGATAAAAACAAAGCCGGTGGCAAGATCAAGAACACTTCTCCCGCTCCCGTCAGGTATCTCCCCCGAAGGATAAACAACTCCCCTTAAGGGATCTATCTGATCAGGAAGAATAGCTCCACTGAAATCATATCCGCGATGATACATAGAAGCAGACAATCCGGCACTTATGTAGAAATCCCTGCCTGCCTGAAAATGATAGGCATACGATAGCCCACCCCTTATATTATTCATTATACCTCCAAGATTATCATTGGATATGAACAAGCCACCTCCTCCGTGAAGCCCCTGAAAATAACTATCATATGACACGTTGAATGAATGAAGATCGAAACTGTTACCAGGATAAAAATTAAGATAAGACATGCGAAGACATCCCGAACCCTCTGTTCCGGTAAACCCCGGATTACTGAATAAAATAAGCTGGTATCCCGGCCCGGAATCATCATACTGACAATAAACGACAGGAGTCAGAATCAGTAACAAACAAACTGTCAGGGCTCTGTTCATAACACACTTTGCTGCAATATCAACGCATTGTAAACGTTATTATTTTAATTCTTTTCACGGCAAAAGAAACGAAGTTATTTACGGACACATTTCTTCCTGCTATATTTGTCAGGAAATTATGGCCAGAATATTCAATATAATACATATTATTCTCCTTATCCTGTTAACAAATGATATTTTTTGCCAGGCAGTCAAAGATAGTTATTCTTCATCATCAGTACTGTCTTCAGGCAAATGGTTCCGGATAGCCATTATAAAAGAGGGAATATACAGAATTGATTATGAAGATCTGCTTCAGCTTGGTCTGAACGATCCTTCCAATCCTGTCATTTACGGAAATAATTTCGGACAACTCTCTTTTTATAATGACGACCCCAAACCTGATGACCTGCAGGAAATAGCCATCTTTTTATCTACAGGTACAGATGGTGTCTTCAACCAGGGAGATCATTTACTTTTCTACGGACAGTCTCCTGAACGATGGACTTACGATGAATCATCCGGAGAATATGATTATTCAAAACATCATTATTCTGATACTGCCTTCTATTTCATTACCTCAGATCTTCCCGGAAACAGGAAGATAACCACCGTCGAAGGCCCTGAAGAACCTGCTTTATATTCATCTTCAGAATCTGATGCTCTCTACATCCATGAAAAAGAAAACGAGAATCTCTTAAAATCCGGCCGGGAATGGTATCAACCTGTATCTGCTCTAAACGGCATTCAAATTAATCCTGCATTCAATGATCTGGTTACCGGAGAAAAAGTTAACTACAGAATCAGAGTCCTGGCACGGGCTCCTGTGAATACAATATTCAGACTGTATGAAGATGACGAGGTTCTCAAGAGCATCCAGGTACCAGGGGTTAATATGCTTAACACCACAGGTACTTATGCACTGATAACCGATTCTGCCGGTTCCTCTTACCCTCTTTCTTCTTCTCCTGTATATAAAGTAGATTTTTATAATAACGGTGAGCCTGCTGCCAGAGGATGGCTTGATTATGTAATACTACACGGAAGGAAACACAATATCTTTAACGGATCCACAGCAATATTTTCTGACTCCAGAGCTGTCGGCCCGGGACTGATAACCCGTTTCATTTTCCACACCACAGAAGCAACACCTGTAATATGGGATATAACAGATCCGGTCAATCCTGATATAGTTACATTTATAAGAAACGGCAATGAATTAAGTTTCAAAGCTGCTACTCATTCTCTCAGGTCATATGTTTTATTTCATGAAGAGAATGCCCTTTCTCCCATCTTCAAAAAGAAGCCACTTAAGAATCAGAATCTTCACGGTTCAGATCCTTCCGATATGGTCATTGTCACTCATCCTCTTTTTTCTGAATATGCCAGAGCTATTGCAGATCTGCATTATGAGAACAGCGGTCTTATTACCCGGATAGTAACTCCCTCTGAGATTTATAACGAATTTTCCGGTGGAATTCCGGATATCGCAGCAATAAGGAATTATCTAAGGATGAAATACATGAGACAAGCCGGCACATCACAGCCACTGAAATATCTGCTTCTTTTTGGTGACGGATCTTATGAAAACAAAACATTACCACCAAAAAACCCATGCTTTATACCTACTTATCAGTCTCAGGTTTCAAACATAGTTGTTTCTTCATTCACTTCTGACGATTTCTACGGACTTCTCGAAGATGGTGAGGGAGAAGCTGAAGGGACAGAAGATCTGGGTATAGGGCGCCTGCCTGTATCAGACACTGCTCAGGCCGGTGTCGTAGTAAGAAAAATAAAGAGATACATGGCCTCTTCCAATACAGGAGACTGGAAAAACAAGATATGTATAATAGCTGATGATGAAGATTCCAACACACATATGAACGATGCTGAAGGTCTTTCACAAATAATTGAAGACAGTGTCCCTGCAATGAATATTAACAAGATATACCTTGATGCCTTTAAACAGGAAACATCTGTGAATGGGCAGACCTACCCCGATGCAGCCAAAGCTATTAACGATCAGATACATTCAGGAAATCTTATTGTTAACTATGTCGGACATGGCAATGAGAGCGGACTGGCCCATGAAAGAGTTGTAAAAACAGAAGACATAAAATCGTGGAAAAATAATCCTAAGCTTCCTCTTTTTATAACTGCCACCTGTGAGTTCAGCAGATTTGACGATATTGACATCAATATCATTACCCGTGAAATGACAGGCCGGACTTCAGCCGGAGAACATGTACTGCTGAATGAAAAAGGAGGAGGTATTGCCCTGATGTCAACAACACGTATTGTCTATTCTGCACCAAACTATTTTCTCAACAGAAACATTTTCAAATATGCTTTTAAACGTGACTCAACAGGTAAACCATTGCGTCTGGGGGATATAATCAGGTTGGCCAAAAACGATTCGGGAAACGGGTCCAATAAACGCAATTTCAGTCTGCTTGGTGATCCGGCACTGAGACTGGCTTTCCCCTGGCACGGAACTGTCATCACTGATTCGGTCAACAGTATTCCAGTTCACAGCGGGACAGACAGTCTTAAAGCTCTTTCAAGAATAACTATATCAGGGCACATGGAAGACAATACAGGAATGCCATTATCCGGCTATAGCGGCACACTGACCCCTGTTGTATACGACAAAGCCCTAAGTATAAACACACTCGGAAATGATGGCGGCCAGCCTTTTACCTTCAACATGAGGAACAATGTTCTTTTCACGGGAAAAACAGCTGTTTCACAGGGACAATTCCGTTTCACCTTCATTGTTCCAAGAGATATTGATTATTCTTATGGGAAAGGGAAAATAAGTTACTATGCTGAAAATGATAACGGAACCGATCTGAATGGCTCATTCTCTGAAATTATTGTGGGAGGCTTTGCCAACATTGCAGAATCTGACACAAGCGGACCCGACATAAAGTTATTCCTTAACGACACTCTGTTCAGAAATGGTGGAATAATAGACAGGAATCCAAGAATACTGGCTATTATAGAAGACGAGGGAGGCATCAACACCACAGGAGCCGGAATCGGTCACGATCTGATGGGATATCTTGACAATGACCCTGGAAACTCTTTTATACTCAATAATTATTTCGAGAATGATTTTAATAATTATAAGAAAGGGAAAGTAGTTTATAATCTTTATGATCTTAGTGACGGGAACCATACTCTAACTGTCAGGGCATGGGATAATTTCAATAATTCATCGTCGGAATCAATTCAGTTCATCGTTGAAAAAGGGGGAAAATTCATTTTGAATGACCTTATCAGCTATCCCAATCCGGTACTCAACGGGACAAAGATCAGTGCGGGCCATAACAGGCCTGACAGAGTGCTTGAGGTAAGTCTCAGTATTTACGATCTTAACGGCAAGATAATAAGGATAATACATACAAGTGATTTCAGTACAGGATACCAGCTGGCTCCAATTATCTGGGACGGCAAAACAGAAGAAGGCGCCAGAGTATCGAAGGGTCTTTATCCGTACAGGATTACCGTTAAAACTCCTGATGGAGAAACAGCTTCAGCTTCAGGCAGATTAATCATTTTATAATCACAACACAATAAGAAGGGATAAAAATTGTTTTATATTTGTATTTTAGCAGTATGAGAGGAACGAGAATGAAAAAGATTGCACCTGTAATTATCTTATTATCAGTAGCTTTATTGACTACTTCAAGGCTTTTCGGCCAGACAGATTCAGAAGAACTGAATGCTATCCAGACAGTTGTTCCTTTTCTGACAATAGCCCCGGACTCAAGAGCGGGGGCAATGGGTGACGCAGGAGTTGCAACCTCACCGGATGTATACAGTATGCACTGGAACCCTGCCAAATTTGCTTTCATTGAAGGCAAATCCGGTGCCGGTCTTGCTTATTCTCCCTGGTTGAGGAATCTTGTTCCTGACATTAATATAGCTTACCTGGCAGGTTTTTACAGGTTCGATCAAAAACAGGTAATCAGTAGTAGCCTCATATATTCATCACTTGGAGATGTCGATTTTACTAATATCTATGGCAATTATGAGAGAACATTCAAACCAAATGAATGGGCATTTGATGTTGGCTATTCAAGACTTTTCACTGATAATCTCTCGGGAGGTGTTGCTTTCCGCTTTATCTATTCAAATCTGACAGGCGGTTTTTATTCAGGAGGAGAAGCAACAAAGCCAGGTATATCTTTTGCTGCTGATATCTCTGCCTATTATCGTAAAGACATAACCCTTTTTAACAAGAATTCAGAATTATCTTTCGGAGCAAATTTTTCTAACATTGGTTCCAAAATGAGTTATTCAGACTCTCAGACATCCTCTTTCATCCCTATCAATATGCGTCTGGGTACTGCAGCCAGCATTGATCTTGATCCATATAACAGACTCACTCTGACTATTGATGTGAACAAACTGCTTGTTCCCACTCCGCCTTATTACAGTACAACAGTCACTGACAGTATTATTGCAGGGAAAGATCCGGATGTACCCGTCGCTGTTGCAATTTTCCAGTCTTTCTATGATGCCCCAAACGGATTCCGTGAAGAACTGCACGAAATTACATATTCAGCCGGAGTTGAATACTGGTATGACGGACAATTTGCTCTTAGAACCGGCTATTATCATGAAAATGAGACTAAGGGGAACCGTAAGTATTTCACTGCAGGTGCCGGTTTCAAACTGAGAGGTTTTACTCTCGACTTTTCCTATCTGATGCCTCTCGTCCAGAATCATCCTCTGGCACGTACCCTGCGTTTCTCCCTGTCATTTGATATCTCAGGCCTGAGACCTGTCCCAAGCAGCACCACATGAATCTTGCAATAGGACAAGGGATTGATTTTCACAGACTTGAACCTAGGTTAAACTTATGGATCGGCGGGGTCCTGATACCTTATGAAAAAGGTTGTGTAGCTCATTCTGACGGAGATGTCCTTCTCCATGCCATTTGTGATGCCTTACTGGGTGCAGCCGGTATGCGGGATATCGGATATTTTTTCCCTGATACAAGTGAAGAGTTTAAAAATATTGACAGCAAGATCCTTCTGCACAGAACTTACCTGAAGATATGCGAAGAGGGTTTCAGAATAGGGAATCTCGATTGCACTGTGTTGCTGGAGAAACCAAAAATATCGTCCTATATCCCTGAAATGAAAACAGTAATCTCAGGCATTCTGGAGACAGAAGCCGGAAAGATTTCAATAAAAGCCACCACTACAGAAAAGATGGGATTCATTGGGAAGGAAGAAGGTATTGCAGCTATGGCCTCTGTTTTATTAGAAAAATGAGTACTTGTCAATCCGACACTTCATCGATAAGTCTGTCATCGGCAACATAGGGTATGGTTATCTGTAGTTCAGATGTTCTTTCCATCTCTCTTTTCAACGTAAACAAAGCATTTTCTTTTCTTGCCCAGCCTCTTCTGGCAATGCCATTATTTACATCCCAGTGCAACATCATCTTAAGTTTAGCTGTTGTGTCTTCAGATCCATCCAGTACCATCCCGAACCCTCCGTTAATTACCTCACCCCATCCCACACCTCCTCCGTTGTGGAGTGATACCCATGTAGCCCCCCTGAAAGAATCTCCAATAACATTTTGAACTGCCATGTCAGCTGTAAATTTTGATCCGTCACAGATATCCGAGGTCTCTCTGAAAGGGGAATCAGTACCTGAAACATCATGATGGTCCCTCCCTATGACAACAGGAGCAGATATCACACCGCCGGCAATGGCTTTGTTAAATGCTTCTGCCAATGCTATCCTGCCGTTAACATCGGCATATAGTATCCTTGCCTGAGACCCTACAACAAGTCTGTTCTTACCAGCTTCCATAATCCATTTAATATTATCTTCCATCTGCATCCTGATACGTTCCGGTGATTCTGACAACAGTCTTTCCAGAGTCTTAACAGCTATTGAATCAGTAATTTCAAGGTCGGCTGCTTTGTTCGAACAACATATCCATCTGAAAGGCCCAAAACCATAATCAAAAAACAAAGGGCCCATTATATCCTGCACATAAGACGGATACCTGAATTCTCCGTCAGTACGCAGAATATCTGCTCCTGCTCTTGAAGCTTCAAGCATAAAAGCATTCCCATAGTCAAAAAAATACATCCCTCTTTCAGTATGCTTATTGATGGCTTTTACCTGCCGGACAAGAGATCTTTTCACATGATCACTGAATTGTTCCGGATCAGATGACATCATTCTGTTTGACTCTGAGAAAGACAAATCTGCCGGATAATAACCGCCTGAATACGGATTATGTAAAGAAGTCTGATCTGATCCTATATCAACCTTTATGTCATTTTCAGCAAATTTTTCCCATACATCGACAATATTACCCAGAAAACCTATTGAAACTACCTCTTTGTTTTTCTTTGCCCGGGAGACCCGTTCCACAAGCAGGGCAATATCTGTTATCACTTCATCCAGCCATCCCTGTAAATAACGTTTGTCAACTGCTTTTTTGTTTACCTCTGCAATAACAGAAATAATAC
>JAAYDB010000044.1 GCA_012729475.1 Bacteroidota bacterium | reverse complement strand
TCAGACCGGACTCATGTTGCTCTTCTATCAGTTCTCTAAACCTGGATTCTTTTTGCATTCGCTTTTTACGGCCAAAGATACAGGCCAAATTCAAGCCGGAAAATACGTACTAGGCCGAAGGCTTACGATTGGACAGGATTACTTATGAATAATTCAATAACATACTACTAATTTTAAAAACTGATTGTTAATAAAATAACTAGCCCATTCTTGACAACAATTGTATTTTAACAATCATTTAAAAACCTATAGATCATGCAAAGATGGAGTTTGCCGATAAAGCTTGAAAGATACCTGGCGAATAATAATAAGGAAAAGGCGTTGTATCTACTCAGCCGAATCACTTCGCTTAATTCACAGGCATTTGTCGAACATGATACTGATTATCTAAGATTTGTTGGACGTTTTCGGACTGAACTACTAATAGATTGGTTAATGTATCGTGAAGCATTGGCCTGGGTTTGTCTTGAATGTGAACTCTATCCCGACAATAAAGAAGCAAAGATTCTCAGAGAAAGCTTAAAAAGGCACATTCTAAATGTTCCAAGAAAACAGGAGGAACAATTTATCCCTACCGAGCAATGGGATGGTGTAGCAGGAATGTATGAACTTAAAGCAATAATCGAAAGAGATATTATCAGACCAATTATGTATTGGGATTTATATGAAGAGTATGGAGTTACTATACCTCATGGTTTCCTTTTTTACGGACCTCCAGGTTGCGGAAAAACATTTTTTGCGGAAAAGATCGCTGAAAGACTTGGCTTTGAATTTATTAATGTGCGAACATCAGATATAGCAAGTCCCTATGTCCATGGGACACAAAAAGAAATAAGAAGAATTTTCGATGATGCTCGTGAAAGAGTACCTGTAGTTCTGTTTTTTGATGAAATTGAAGCCATGGTTCCAAGCCGAAAACGAACCGATGTATCTTTTCATTATAAATCTGAAGTGGATGAGTTCTTAGGACAACTCAATAAAAAGCTTAATGAGGGGCTAGTCATTATTGGGGCAACCAACTACCTTAACAGTATTGATGATGCAATCCTACGTGCAGGAAGATTTGATAAAAAGATTTTTATCGGGCCTCCTGATTTAAGTGCCAGGGCGGAAGGATTCAGAATGCATTTAAACGATTTTCCTCAAAAAAATATCCGGTATGATTTCATAGCTGAAATGTCCCAGAATTTCACTTTTGCTGATATAGAATTAGTTTGTGATGATATAAAGCGCAGTGCTATCGAGCAGAGTATGCTCATTCTGAATACTGATTATGTTGGCCGTTTTGTCTCCAAATATAAACCATCATTAAATAAAACAGAACTTTCTAAGTATATGTAATAATCCCCTAGTCATTTTCCGGCTTCTCATTCTTTAACCATTCTTCAAAAGAAACAAGCTCTTTATCCTGCATTAATTATAACCTGGACCTCAGAGTGCTCATAGATTATAATTTTATTTTCTTAATGCTTAAAATGCCTTTGACTAAATGTATAATAAGTAAGCTTGCCAAGCATTTAAATACATTGTAGATTAGGATATTCTGAATGGTTTGTTAATATTTTGCTATTTATTATAGAAAAGCAGTATTAATTTGGCTCTTTATATGTGCACGTTTTTATAATTAATATGATAATGAATGACTTAAGTGCACGGCAAAAGTGCACAGCAAGAGTCCACTGTAGTTACTTTCCCCATTTTATTCATGAAAGCATATTTATAGAATAGTACAAATTCGTCCTGATACCCCTTATTTTACAGGAGATGATTGTTTAATACTTGTTAAATTTTAATCAAACTTAACCGTTGGAGATTTTTGAAATAATCCTCATTCCCATTTAAGAGGTTCTCTTCCATTTCATCATCGTTTTCGCAGGTTTCGTGATCAAAATATATTTTCTTATTCATCCATCTTTCGCATTTGGTTTTTAGTTGCTTCCTTGTACCTTTTGGAGTTTCTTCTAAAAGATCCAGATAGCATCTAACAGGATATCCTGGATCTGCAATCAGAGGGCTAAACCAGAGACATGTTGCACAACTTTTTGTTTCAGGATTAAAGAAGCATTTCTTCTCATGCTTCTGGATTGACTTTTTATTTTCAGATATCCTTTTACAAAAACTGCATTTCCAAACATTTACGTTTTCCATAATTCTTTTTTATTATTTATATAATTATCTTCATGTAGTAAATACATCTTTTCTTTCTGATAAGCATTTAACATTTGATTTATTCGGTTCATCACTTTCAATCGTTGTTTTTCTCCTGGAGAAAATTCGTATCCGGTTTTGTTTTTTGATTCGTTTTATCATCAAGGACCAATATTTCTTCAAAAACAACATTCATTTTTTCCCTCCTCGGTTAGTTTATGTTGCTTCTTAATAAAGCCTCAAGGGTGATAATTTGGCCGTATAAGTATATTCTTGCTGTTGTTTTGTCATGACTTTATTGATTAAGTAATGATTAACCAGAAATTCTTGTTAAATGATATTTCTTTTATTCTATTGGCTAGATTATTCACGTTTCTATTTATTGCTTTTTATATCTGAAACATATTTGAAACAAATCATGAAACACAGCCTAAAGCGCTAATAATCTGCGGTATTCTTATATTCTGTTTCATCTGTTTCATTTTTAATAAATAACTGTATACCCTTGAATTCTGTTACCTAAATAAGATTGATAGATGCTGAGAGATACAAGAAGTAGTGTAACAATGAAACATTTGAAACAAATGCTGTAAATCAATATATTATGTCGTTTCATATTGTTCCATTTTGAAAAGAACTTCTAAGGAATCTGAAAGGTCTTCCTGTTTTGTTATCTGCCAAATTATCTCCAAACGGAAAATATCTTTGAGATTTGCCTGATTGCATTCCAAAATCTTCTTTGAGCACTCTTCCTACCAAAGCGGAACGTATTCTGTTATCGTTAGCAAAGAATTTAGTCTTAATATCAATTGCAGAAGCATAAAACTCAGATAAATTTTCATGATTATCGAAAAATTCAGTAAGTAATATTCTTAATTCCTTGCTGATCTCATGTTGTGATTCTTGTTTTACAGCATCAAGGAAATCGTTTCTTAATTCTTCACTTGAAAATCCACTTCTGTCAATATTCATATCTATTTGAGGAAGATTTGCCAAGTAATTTAAGAATGCAGGGATCTCCAAAAGTAGCTCTTTCTCTATTTTCATACTTTTATACTTAGGTGCTCCTAATTTTCTGACAAAAAATCGGGTCTCTTCTTTGCTTATCTGGGCAAATCTATCTTCGTGATTGCTGGTAAGAATTATTTTCCCAAAGTATTCCAGATTAAAATGGTCGATATTCTTCCGGTTAATTAATACCTGTTTTTGTGTTGCAAGTGCTTTGAGTTTTTCTATTGTCAATTTCTTGTCAAATAATGTTTCTTCAATCATTACAATGTTCTTAGTAGCATAATGGCCATTAAATGTGCTCTGAAAGTCAGATGAAGAAATTACTGCTGAATTATTGCCAAAGATCATGCTGATCCAATTCACAAATGTGGTTTTACCTGTTTTTTGTTGACATGAAACAAGTGCCAGTATGATTGTTGATTGTTGAGGATAACAATAAAGAATTTGCATATACCTTAATCCCTGTTCATATTGGGTACCGAAAATATGTTCAAGAAACATTTTCGTTACAGGCCATTCGCCTGGAACAGGTGTATGACAAGGAGGGCTGTATAAATTTACCTGGTTATTTATTATCTGTTTATAATTCATGTTGTCAGGGGTCATACAGAAATCATTATATTTAGGGATTCCCCTTAAATATTTTTTACCATAGTCTGTTATTAAAGCATCTTTTGTCCAACGCTTGTATTCAATATTAACTATATTCCATCGATTTGTTTTCTGTATAACCTTATAATAATCGGTACCTACTCGCACATAAGGACAATTACCATTCTCCAAATTTTGATTTGTTGCCAATCCATGCCATTCAAAATGGTTGTAACGACTACTAACAGCTGATTGGATTTCATTTAAAGAAAAATCATCCTGAACATATTTTCCTATCTGTGACATAAGATATTGTTTAGGTATCCCAAATCTATTACATGTATCTGCAAGGGTTACAATATATTTATTCCGTTGCCCCCTAATAAATGACAGCTTACTATCAGTATGTTTTCTGGCAGCTTTATATCTTGAAGCTTCTTCATTATTCTCTAATGAGTTTGAAGCCGATGTGGTGATAATGGATGCTTTATCATTTATTAATTCTGACTTCTGAAGGTATTCAATAAGGAATTCCTCACCTAATGTATCAGGTGTTTTTGAAATCACATAAGAATCATGGCAAAGGAAGCATGCTCTTGAAACATCCTTACATTGTTCATCAATATCTCTTTCTGTCTTCTTTTTTATAAAATTTTTAAGTGCAGTAAAATACTCCAAATGAGTTCCTGCTTCGATATCAATCTTGAATATTATTTTAATACCACTTCCACTTGGAGAAATAAATGACAACGCTGGATTATAATGGTCAAAAATTAATTTTTCCGTTTTACTAATATCTATGATTTTCCCAACATGATCCAGGTCAATGCAGAAGTAGTGTGAACGCTCAATTAGTGTATCATTTGTTCTTGATGAGAATACTCCAGAAAATGTTGCGTAAGGTAGTTTCATTTTAAGATCCTTTCTAATTTTTGGATCTGTAGCTACTCTTATTTTATTCGTCAACTGTTCAAGTTCCTTAGATTTAATTATTTCAGCACATTCTATAATATTAATACTACAAGTGGGAATAATCTCTCTTATACCCTTGTATGAATTGTAGTATGAAAATTGGTCTGACATTATAAATGATTGTTAATTACAGTTGAATCGTTACACAAACAATTATAATGCTTAATAAAATCATCGAATGATCTCACAATGCTATAAATACCTCCTGCTGATTCAACCTGCTTTTGATATATCCTTTGAGCCTCGCTCTGAGAGTCGCGCCCAGTTTTAACCTCAACTTTCCAGGGAATAACTGAACCATTTGTGGTCTTTACTATTGCAGAAATATCAGAAGTCCCTTTCTGTCCTGATGTAAAGAGTCGCTTAATGGATCCTATCTTATAAGTTCTACCGATGGTATCCCTGACTACCTTAGTGCCGTCAATGTATCTGCCGGTGCAATTGATTCGTTCTGCTTGATGACCTGTCAAGCGAAGGAAATCAATAATGCACCTTGTTAATCCGTTTGCACTGTCATCTCTATATTTTCGAGAGGCCAAATATGGTATCGTTGGATGCATTTTTCGAGCATGGGCCATTGCAAGTTGCTCAAGTGCGTATTCCTGTGATTTCGGACACTCAGTCCTGACTAAAGCGGACACTCAGTCCTGCTGAAAACGGACACTTATTTTATCATTCATTTTCGTCCATTTTACTCGTCTAAATTAATCATTTTTATATTTCTTTCTCATCGTGTCGCCATCAAGGTCTATTCTGTGTGAACTGTGAACCAATCTATCGAGGATTGCGTCCGCTATAGTTGGTTCTCCAATAATGTCATACCATTTATTTACAGGTAATTGTGAAGTAATTAATGTCGATCTTTTACCATGCCGGTCTTCAAGTATTTCAAGAAGTATTAACCTGTGAAGATTATCAAGCGGTTTTAGACCAAAATCATCTATTATGAGTAAATCCTGGGTTTCTATCTTGCTTATTTCTCTAATGTAACTTCCATCGGCCTTTGCGATCTTCAGCTCATCAAAGAGTTTTCCACAGTTGCGATATTGAACCTTATACCCTTGCTGACATGCCTGATGGCCTAATGCTGATGAGAGATAACTTTTCCCAAGACCAGTGGAACCGGTAATGAGTAGATTCTGTTTCTTTGCTATCCAGTCACCGGAAGATAATCTTAACATGATGGTTTTGTCCAGATTTCTTTTTTCAATATAGTCTATTTGTTCCATACTTGCCTGGTACCGGAACCGGGCTTGGGTTATCAACCTCTGAAGCTTTCTATTGTAACGCTCATCCCATTCAGCCTGCACAAGATGGGATATTATTTCATCTGTTGTAAACTCATTATTCTTGTTTGTTTCCATCATTTCTCGATAAACCCTTGAAAAACCATGCAGGCGCATCTCATCAAGTTTTTGCATCGTTGCTGTTTGATTCATAATCGTTTAGTGTGTTAAATGATTTATTTGTATATCTCTCTTCCCCTGATGTTTTCATGTAAAGGAAGTTTTAAGTTCATATCAATGTATTCATCTATTTTATGGACATTGTTTTTCAGAGCATTGTCAATAAAGCGGAAGGATATGGTGTTATATTCCAATGCTCTTTTACACACTTTCTCCATTTCTTCCGCTTTGTATTTCTTTCCAAGATTCAATACTCCAAGGCAGGACTTAAATGCCTGTTGCGGGTGTTCTTTGCTTTCTATCAATAAACCAATAAATGTTTCGACAGATCCGCCTAAACTCGATGCCCATTTGGTAAATCGCTCTGTGTTCCATCCTTCCACAAATTGATGGGATGAAGGCATATGCTCTTTAATAGTAGTATATCCATATTTATTACGGTTTCTCTTATGTAATGCAATACGGACATTTTCATGGTAGATCTCCACCATTCGGCCTGTATAAACTGTTTTTACCTTCTTGCCGGTAAATTGACAAGGGACACTATAATAGTGCTTATCTTCTTTCAGATAGATGTGATGATGGAACTCAACTCTTGATATCTGGTATTGCCTTATTTCATATCGCTCCGCAGGAAGTGGCTGAAGTTCATTCTTTTCTATCTCATTAAATAACTCGCGCCGGCTCATTTCAAGGCGCTGGAAGGATGCATTATTGACCATCTCTAATCGTTCTCGGATTGACTCATTAAGTTCATGCAGGGAGAAGAATGTCTGATTTCGCAGTGGAGCAAATATTCTCTGGTATACTATTCGTACCGCGTTTTCCACCAGTGGCTTGTCTTTGGGTTTACTGGGACGGGTCGGCAATATTACAGTTCGGTAATGCTTTGCAAGGTCGTCATAAGTGGCGTTTAGCAATGGTTCATAATTGCAAGCTTTGGTAACGGCCGATTTAAGATTATCAGGACATATACCCTTTGTTACACCACCATAATACTGCCAGGCATTCTCATTTGCCCATATCCAGTCTTCCAATTGCTGGCTTTTTACTGCCTCCACATAAATCAACTGACTGGCACCAAGCACTGTCAGGAAGATCTCCGCATCATGGACCTCACCAGTAACCTGATCAACATAGTGCATCTTCTTTCCTGTAAAATCAGCGTAGATCAAATCTCCGGCCTTATGCTCTATGTGCATACCTGCCTTCAATTTGCTCTCCCACATTCTATAATGATGACAGAACCGGGAATAACTAAATCCTTCAGGATTAACCTCCTTGTACTCTTCCCAAAGCAGATAAAGGGTCACACCAACCCGGGCCAACTCCTTTTCGTACTTTGGGAACTCACCACAAAGACTATCATACAGTGGATTAGTCGCTTTATTGCTCTTCTCAAAAAACTCAAAGACCTCTGTGTCCCCCATTTGGATAATTTCCTGGTAGGATAACCCGCTTCGTTTAAACTCAGCCAGGTACTCGCCTACACTTGTTTTACTAATTCCGAGAGCCTCTGCTATCTTTCTTATGCTCAGCTTTAAATCACAGCTTAATCGAAGTATTTCTCTTATTTTTTCCACGTCTGTTCGTTTTCTTGGCATGTAATTTCCTCCTGTTGATTTGGTTGGTAGTTGTTGAATCAACAGAAGTAAAAAAAATTATCGTGGAAAATGAATGAAAACCAATAAGTGTCCGTTTTCAGCAAGAATCACTGTCCGCTTTGAATAGTCCGCCGCTGTTTGTTTCTCGCGTACAGGACTGTCCGTTTTGCTCAGGAATCCCTGTCCGCAATCAGCAGGAATCGGTGTCCGCTTTCAGCAAGAACTGCTGTCCGTTTTCAGCAAGAATATGCAATCAAGTTCCTTTACTGATTCAGGTTTCTTGTATATTGATTTATGTGGTCTCATTTTCCTTTTTTTTTAGAGTAGTGTTATTATTTAAAAGATCTGTTCCTTAATCTCATCTAAAGTTTATTGTCTGGAACTCATTAACCAATTTTCGACTTCAATTCTATCAAAAAATAGATGTTTGCTTTTTTTGAAAAAAGGAATTTTGTGATAACAGGTTAGTTTGTAAACGTGACTCTTTGAAAGACCAGTAAAACGACATACCTCATCAATATTAAGAACTGTTTTCTTAGCAAGTAGGTGTGCCTCAATATTTAACAGGGTTTTGACCTGTTCTTCTGATATATTCTTTACTTTATTTTCCATATCAAAAAAGATTAATTGATTAAATTCAGTTTAGCGTATTTTTCGTAAGGCAAAATAGACATAACCATGAGAAACAATGAAGTTATTAAAGGCATAAAGCTGTTTATTAAACGCCAAAATGCGTTCAAAACCGCATGCTTAGGATACGCTCTAATATGATGAATATTAGAATATTAGGATGAGATATAATAGTTAACACAAACCTCCCAGTACGACAATATTGATGAATTAATGATTGTTTAGGACGTCATTTCTTTTAATAAAGCTTTGATATATCAATAATATTCATATTGTTTATTCGGAAAGTATTTTGAAGGAACTAGTACACAAGTTTGAATTCTTGAAGCAGGATACTAAAATTCGTTAATATACTTTTATTCGACTAAGAAATGATTCAAGGAATTATTCGGAAGGAGGTGTCCTGAGTATATGCCGGATCACTTTATGGTTAAGCTGATCAATAGCTTTTTGATCTTCTTCCACATATATCATAGTAATATCTGAAACCGGTCTGTGCCCCAGAGCTCTTGACACAGTATCGAGACTTGCGAACTGCTGTGCCAAGGTTCCCCATGTATGACGGACCCAATATGTACTTACCTCTTTTTCGATCTTACAGAGGTCCGCTATATCTTTCAGCTTCTTATTTATCCTCTTGGTAGCTGATCTGTAATCCGCATAGTTATCCAGGGTGTTTAGCAGGTATTTCTTCCCGGGATACCTATATATAATATGTAATGCCTGAGGAAATACCTTAATAGAATAGTCTCTCTTCCCCTTGCTTCTTTTGTAGTTGATCCTGCCTTCCTCGATTTTTTCAATATACATCATATCTTTCATGTTCATTCCTATCAGGCAAAAAGAAAGAAGGAACATATCCCTGGCCCATGCCATCAGGGGTTCTTTTATTTCGATCTTGGCTATTGTGGCAAGCTCTGTGTCTGTTAATGTCCGGTGCCTGGTTTTTTCTTTCGGAATACGGTATTTACGAAATGGGTAGAAAGAAAGATCCACTAGTCCCATTGTTATAGCCTGGTTATATAAGGTCCGGATATTTCGCATGACATGACCTATACTGTTAGGCTTAAGCTTTCGGTCTCTTAACTTACCCTCCAGCCTGCTCAGGAAATTATAATCAATAGATTCAAGCGGAAGGAGGGAAGAACCGGTAAACTTTTCAAGGATACTCTTTGTCAGCTTGAATGAATCCATATAATTAATATTACCTGCCCTACGGTAATTATCTATCCTCTCGTCCAGGAGCGCATAGAAATCATATTCACGGTGTTTGTCCCGGAGTATCTTCATCAGGCTTCCAATATCCATATACTGAACATCTTTTAATCGCTGCGCCTTATCTGCCATTATTCCGGTCTGAATAATCAACTCATTGTTCATCCTCGCTACCTGGTCTTTGTCGTATGACCCTCCCACTTTGACAAGACCGGTCTTGGCATCGAAATACTTCGGAAGGACATTATACTTCGTACTTATGTACCTGGTTTTCTTTTGGTGACATATACGGGTCTTAATATTAACAGTCCCATCACTGCGAAGCTGCTTTTTCCGTATGGCTATTTTAAATGTTGGCATGTGTTTTTATAAATTGGCGTGCCTGCCGCGTGTAAATATAGTTTATTTTCCAATATGATATTGCCGAAAATGAAATGATCTTATGTACCCTACTGCCATAAAATTGTTGTTACAGCCTATGTAATGGCCTGATATACTGCAATAAAAAAACCAGAGAAATACCCTGGTTTTTTGTAGCGAGACCGGGAGTTGAACCCGGGACCTCATGATTATGAATCATGCGCTCTAACCATCTGAGCTATCTCGCCATTATGTTTACTTTAGCTTTGTAAAAAGCCGGTGGTTTTGCGGGTGCAAATATAAGGAGTAAGAAGCT
>JAAYDB010000043.1 GCA_012729475.1 Bacteroidota bacterium | reverse complement strand
CCTCTTCTTCAGAAAGTCTTCGGATCACTGGACAATAAAACTGCGTACTGAAAGGTTTAACTATATGACAGGTATGCCTGAGACAACCATTATTAAATACAGGGGACTTGAAGTAAGGGTATCCGATCATGCTCATGACGGGATACTGGGTATTCTCAACCGTGCTGTTCAGGGTTCTGAAGGAGGGATGCGGTTCCAGCTTCAGAATATTGAAGAGCGGATAAAAGAATACGGGAACCGGATCAGGTTTGTATCTCTTTATAAAAACAATAAGATAACAGGTACTGTAGGTGCATGTTTCCGTGTATCAGGCCGGGGGGCCTTGTGTTATCCCACAACACATATACGATATCTGGCTTTTCAGTCGGTTTATCAGTCTGATATGAACCGGAAAGGAGAGAAGAAGGATTATATTCATCATGAACACGATGATTCTTTTAAACAGAGAACCCTCGAAATATTTAGTAAACCTTATCTGCTCGATCTGCCGGAAGTGTTTGAAACGGGAAAACATATAATGTATGCTTTTATAGAGAGCATGAATGAACGTTCCAAAAACCTTGTTCATAAGGCTGGCTATGAATATATCCGGTCTTTTCTTACTCTTGCCTTCAGCCGCTTTAACCCCAAACCCGATAAGAGAGTGTCAAAGCTTTCAGAGGAAGAAAAACCTGTGATGAAGAAACTGTTGAGTGATTTTTACAGGGACTATTCTTTTTTCACGGCAGAACATGCTTTTGACAAAAACAGATATTACGTCATGAGAGAAGGTAATGAAATAATCGCAGGGGTGTGTGCTATTCCTTCAGCTTATAAAATATACAATATACCGGGTGTATGGGGGTGGGTAATGATGAAAGTGCTTCCCGGAACTCCCTTTTTCAGAAGGTTGTTCAGTCCGGAAGAATTCAGATACCTTGTTTTTGATGCCATCTATTGCAGAAAAGGAAAAGAAAAAGTCCTGGCCGGTCTCTTTGAGACAGCCTGTGCCATGGAAGGTTATAATACAGGACTTACATGGCTTGATGACAGAAGTACTCTTTACGATAAGATACGTACTGTAGTTAAAATGGGAGCTCTTAACAGGATGCTTAATGCAAAGCCCGGCCTTGTTTATTCAAAATTCATCAACCTGTCTGATGAAGAAAAAGACCGTTTCTATGATGTTCCCGCCTATATATCAGGATTTGATTTTTCCTGATACCTTGACGTTAAATGAGCCTCTCCTGGATTTTTTGTTTTTCAATTTGATTGACTAATCTAATTTACTATTAAAATGCCATATGTCAAAAGATAGAAATTAAATATTATTTTTGCAGAACAAAACGGGACGTTAGTTCAGTTGGTTCAGAACGCTTGCTTGACAGGCAAGAGGTCACTGGTTCGAATCCAGTACGCCCCACAAAAAACTAGATTTGTTTGTCCTGTTAGTTCCTTCCGGACGTGACATATTAAATGTCATTAATAATATCTGAAACAAGATTCTCTGATCCTTCAATTTTTATATCCGGGTATGTTTTATTATATTTATTAGCCTTGATATATAACAGATTTAATAAATATAAAATTGGAGGTAACACATGAATGAATTAAATGCAGTTAATTATATCGATAAGATAGTTGATTTTGGAATAGAATATGGTCCAAAACTTCTTGGGGCAATATTGGTACTTGTCCTGGGTCTTTGGATTATTAAGCTGATCACCAGAGGAGTTGCGAAATCGTTGTCAAAATCTAAGATAGATCCCTCCCTGACACCTTTTCTGAAGAGTCTTACAAATATTCTGCTAAAAGTTATGCTCATCATTTCTGTTATGGGAATGATCGGTATTCAGATGACATCCTTTATTGCCGTTCTGGGTGCTGCCGGTCTGGCAATAGGTATGGCATTGTCGGGTACACTTCAGAATTTTGCCGGAGGGGTGATGATCCTTATTTTTAAACCATTTAAGGTAGGAGATTTTATCGAAGCTGAAGGCTATATGGGAACTGTAATATCAATCAGTATTTTTACAACAATTTTAAATACACCGGATAAAAAACGAATTATTATTCCCAATGCTTCTCTTGCAAATAATTCTCTGACAAATTATTCAGCTGAACCACAGCGCCGTGTTGACTGGACATTCGGGATAGCTTACGGGGATGATGTTGAGAATTTCAGGAAGGCCATTAATAAGTTTTTGGATGAGGATGAAAGGATTCTGAAAGAACCGGAGAGATTTATTGGTCTTTCAGAGCTTGCAGACAGTTAAGTAAATTTTGCCGTAAGAGCCTGGGTTAACAGTGAAGATTACTGGGGTGTATTTTTTGATATGAATGAAAAAGTCTATAAACAATTCAGCGATTACCAGCTCAATATACCTTTCCCGCAAATGGATGTACATATTGAGGGTAATAAATAAATTTGCTTTAGCAAACAATACACATTACTGTGCTGCTACTTGATTTTCCGTGTCGTAAAACGTGTCAAAGCAGAACATCTTGTTCCTGATCCTTCAGTTTCCGTTAATCAGCTGCTGATACAGATCCTGGTCGAATTCTTCAAGGCCTGTGATACCGTGCAGATGGTTAACAGAGACCCAGGGCAGCCAGCTCCGGTGAGAACCGTTACCCCTGTTTCTCCCCATGCTCCAGTTTTCCTGTTGCCAGCCTGGTCCGAGAAGGTCATACGTACGTCCGGGAATAGCGAGCATTGCCTTTGTATTCAATAAAAGTATCCTTGCAACGTCAAGGTAGTGCTCATCACCGGTATACCTGTACATCTTGGCATAAGCAGGAACAGACCAGGCCATATATTGGTCCACACCTGATCCACGGGCTGTAATCCCGTTGACTCCTGTTGTAGGCACACCCGGTTTCCATGCAAGGGAAGCAGGATCAGCATCCACAGGCATTGGTACATTCCATATCCATATCCAGCTCTCCGCAAAATTGGCAGCTGCCTTTGCTCTTTCAAGCCATTTGTCATCTTTTGTATTTTCATAAAGGGACAGATACCCTTCCAGAGCGAGCATACCGGCTTCCTTATCAGTCATATTGGGATTATCGGTTGTACCGCCGATGAAAATATCCCTGCTGCCATAAGTATTCCATATATATTCAGCAGCACGGATGGCACTTTCGATATATTTTTGCCGGCCAGTCTCTTCGCTCAGCCTTACCAGCATAGGTACCGGAATACAACTGGTTGTCCCTGATTCTTGCAGGGGAGTGCCCAGACCTGCATACCAGGCTCTTGGGAAAGACCCGTCGGCTCCTTGCTGAGTGATCAGCCAGTCACCGAACTGCTGGCACCATTCCATCCATTCGGGATGTTCACGACCTGATTTTCTCTCGCGGCGGATTACATCTATCAGTATGCGGATACCTTCCGATGGCTCTCTTATTGTAACTGCTCCTTCCGACTGGCTGTCCGGTTTGCCGGTCAACAGATTGAACCCGGTACCGGCAGGAGGCGCCATTGGTACCAGATGTACGAAACTGTTTATTATCTTCAGACCCAGTTCCCTCATTCTCTGGCCCCGGGAACCCTGATCGCGGTCTCCTTCAATCAGTAATTGATCGGCCGATTCGATACCTTTTGAAACGAATCCCATCAATATTTTTGTCCAGCGTGCCAGCTCGTATGCTTCCGGATCAAACTTAACCCCCAGGGTACGGGCCAGAGCCTGCATTTTTACCAGTTCTTCAGGAGTAGGAACTGAACGCCCTGTATCACCTAATATAGGACGGGTCTGAGTCGACTGGTTGGACTGATGAGGTGGTCTTGGTGGTTCCGGTCTGACCGGCATTCCTGCCGGCCGGGGCATGGTCGATCTGCGATAAGAGCCCGGGTTACCGGTAACAGCATCATACAGGAATCCGACACCTGCCATATCACCAACAACAAGTACATGGTCTGCCAGATGATCGATCATTGCAGTTCGGGCGACTTCTATATCTATGGGTGTTACCTGTGGCTTAAGGCTTTCCCAGGCCCAGCGCCAGGCATCACGCACAAGTGAGTTAAAGGATTCTCCATGGCTGATGCGAAAACCTACCTGGTAATTTTGGACAAATCCATCTTTTACAGGATGATAACGTCGTCTTACTACCTGGGTCGGAGTTGTTGTATTTCCACCAAAACCAAAGCGACCACTAAATTCATTTATGGTACCCGGAATCCAGAACCCAAATTCTACACCTCCATCCGGGGTCTCTCTGGCGCCGACTGCCCCGAACTGAATTCGTTCATCAATCACGGGAGTAGTGGCCTGAGCAGTAGTTTCTTCCATCGTTGTGGCACCATCCGGCGCGAGATCTAATACTGCGGCCCAGTTTCCGTTCTTAAATGATAGACCAAACAGTGGTGCAGAAATATAATCCTCCCGGATAGAAAAGCATTTTGCATCGTAAGCCAGTGTGCCTCCGGGTGAGGTCTCTCCGTCGTAAGTGGGATCGCCGTAGAGCACATCAGGAGAAAAATAACTTATATCCTCCCATTTAATATCCGGCGTGGTTGAAAACCGGATAGCTGAAAGAAATCCGGCATTCTCTTCACTTCCTGTAACTGACACTTTTCTTTTGAGCGACAATACATCACCTGAAATACTCCACTTATCTTCAACTTCAAACTCTGCTCCGTTAGTTCCGGTTAAATGTGCAACTGCTGTCAATACACCACCCTTTTTCTTAACTGACTGATAACCAGCAGTAATTCGGGTTACATTCTCTTCGCTTTCGAAAATTTCGATTTGTGCGGGTTGGCGGTTGATCAGCACCGGAACAGTGTTGCCTGTTATCTCAATACCCCATGATCCGCTGGTATCCGGAACGAAAGAAACATTTGATCCTGATTGCAGATCACCCAGACTTACTTTTTTCTGGCTACATGAGACCAGAAGCAACATTACCAGGCCTGATATTACAAAATACACTGATCTTTTCATTTTTGAAACAGTTTAATGATATCTAAAAATACTTATATATTTTAAATTTTATTACCTCATTTTTCCACCGCACGGTCTGGTCCGTAATCTGGTTCCCATCCGGTTGGCAGTTCGTC
Organism: Bacteroidota bacterium; assembly: GCA_012729475.1. Classification (GTDB taxonomy): domain Bacteria; phylum Bacteroidota; class Bacteroidia; order Bacteroidales; family VadinHA17; genus LD21. The sequence continues at coordinate 50,255 of JAAYDB010000043.1, read as the reverse complement.
AGATCGGTTGACAATAACAGCCTGTATCTCCTGTATCCAGCCCGACCTGATAACAAAAAACTCAGCTACAAGCCTGTTATGGGTAGTTGCCTGGCTTCTGCTTTTCAAGCCTGCCTTTCTGTCTGAGTAGTATTGAATATGAGTATTTATAACATAACAATTATATATAGTTAATTATCCATAAAGGATTCATTTCTCATATTGTTATTGTACAAAAATAATAATGTGCACACACAATCTTAACTAATAGTCAGATTCTTCGGATCTTTATCTCGTTAATTTGACTAATAATTAATTGGTAGAAAAAATAAACCTGACAGCGGTTTTTTCAGAACTTTTTTCGATGAGAAAAACATCATGTTGTTATACTTCTGTAAGAATTGGATCTTTTTTTGCGTCAATGTCAACAGTTGTTCAGATACTGGGTCCCCGCATCCGGCATATACGGTATCATACCTGATCACAGGCAGGAGGTCATTGTCAGTAGCCCCGGTTTTGTTTCCTGGGGTTTTGTCACAACAGACAATCCCCCGGGTAGTACAAACTGTTCACTATAACAGTCATTAAGGTATACATCGGCATTCTCCTCAATTACGCACATTGTGGTATCGGTCAGCTTCGATCTGTCCGTGGTTTCAAGAAAATCGTCCTGATTGCAGGATAAGGTACAGATTTACTTTCACATATACTTTTTTAATCATGGTTGTTTGTGAACCCCACATGATTAAATATCCAATATGTTAATAATCACTTACATGTGGGTGCTCATGATAAGCTCGTCGGGCTGTCATACCATTAAAACAAAGTTCGATATGACAATCTTTTATAATAACTAGATTAAATTCTTGTAGTAATTTTCAGTATTTTTGTATATCATTATAAAAAGCGGCCATTTTACTGTAAGTGCTTCAGATATAGCAAATCAGTATGCATTTGAAAAACAATATACATTATCGTGCTAACACTTGATATTCCGGGTCGTAAACCTGTCGAGGCAGAACATCTTGTTCTTGATTATAACGGGACACTGGCAGTTGATGGCTGTATTATACAGGGTGTTGCGGATAGGCTGAAAAAGTTAAGTTCTGTTATCCGGGTACATGTTCTGACAGCTGATACATTTGGAACAGCAGAAAAGGAGCTAAGGGGAATTCCTGTTATTCTTCAGGTTATAGAGAAAGAGAATCAGGCCAGTCAGAAGCTGAACTATGTTACTGATCTCGGTCCTGATAAGGTTATATCCATAGGAAATGGGAGAAATGATATTCTTATGCTTAAAGGATCAGCACTTAGTATTGGTGTAATACAGGCAGAAGGTGCATACTCGCAGATCATAAACAATGTACAAATAATATGCACCAGTATCATTGATGCCTTATCCCTGTTAACCAATGAGAACAGGTTAATTGCAACACTGAGGAATTAAAACTGACTCTCGCCTCTGTCATAGCTTTATGCGAAGGCGGATTAAATAATTTCCTTTTTTTAAGTTAATAAGCCTGAGGGGTTAGACAGACAGAGAGCGCATATCGTTGTCATACTGCCTGTTAAGCCCCTTTTAGGAAGTTTAGGGCTTGGACATACATGGAGTTTTGCACGGCAAAAAGTTCCGGGAATAATAATATCAAATTTTATTTTGGGTGTTTTTTATACAAAACAGAATGTTAGGTATAAACAGGCGAATAAACAAAAAACCTGCAACAGATCCTCAATGTTCTGTTGCAGGTTTATGATTATTAAGTTATTATTCTTCCTTTAAAAGAAAGTATAATCTACAACTGGTATCCGTTGTGATATTCTCTGTGGAAATGAACTTCAGCTTCAGGATCGTTGATGAAGTACTGGACTACCGGTGACCAGTAAACAGGTCTGGCAAGTTCAATAGCTATGTTACCAAGGATACAGGCTGTGCATGTTCTCATTCCAACTTCTACGGGAGCAACGGGATCGCGACGTGTTTTAACTGCATGAATGAAGTTTTCGACGTGCGATGAGCTTCTTTCATAGAGTCCCGGATCGGGTTTTTCACCTGCCGGAGGCAGAAGTGATGGGTCGGAAGCATCTATCTGTCCTCTGGATACGCTTATCCAGCCGTCAGATCCCCAGAATTTTATTCCGAGAGTCTTTCTGTCATCATAAGGCTGGTTGATCATTTCTATTCCGTTGTCATAGACATAGGTCAGGTATTGTGTATCCTGGTATCCCGGAGGGATGATTTTCACCGGACCACTGTGGTCTTTACCAAGTCCCCACTGACCGATATCAAAGTTATGAGCACCCCAGTCGCAGGTATATCCGCCACCGGTCTCTTTGTAATAGCGCCATGCACCCCAGTAAGTTTCATTCTTAACAGGTCTGAGTGAGATGGGAGGATTGAGTCTTTCGTTGTAGTGTATATACGGAAGCGGACCAATCCATGTTCTCCAGTCAAGATCTTTTGGAACAGGTTGTTCTGGCAGGTCATAGGGATCGGGACCCGGGCCTACGTAAGCCCATACTTTTTCAAGTTTCCCGATAGCTTCTCTGTGGACCATATTGACAGCGTGTTGATAGTTGCTGTCAGATCTCTGCTGGCTTCCTGTGGCAAAAATGACATTGTTCTTTCTCACTTCTTCTGCAACCTTTATACCTTCTTTTATAGTGAAAGTAATAGGTTTTTCCTGATAGATATCCTTACCGGCCCTGCAGGCGGCAATAGCTATCATGGCATGCCAGTGGTCGGGAGTTGCAATAACAACGGCATCAACATCGTTGCGGTCAAGTACTTTCCTGTAATCGGAATAAGTAGTGACAGAAGCTTCTTTGTTGTTAGCTTTTGCATATTCCTTAACCCTTTGTTCAAATCTCTCTCTTTTGATACCGTAGAGATCAGCACCGGCAACAACATCAACTCCGGGAATACGGCTCATACCGTTCAACAGGTTCATTGCCTGCTGGCCCAGTCCAATGAACCCCAGTCTGACTGTGTCGTTAGGACCCGGCCTGAATCCCTGTAAAATAGGCATCAGCGCCAATCCTGTGGCACCAACAGCTGAATGGTGAATGAATCTACGTCTCGAAATGTTTTTCATATCGTTAAGTTTAATTTGGTATATAAGTTATCCCTGAAATAATACTCTCATTATGATCCTGCAGATAATGATAAAAACCAAAAATAATAATCTTTTTGAAGGATTCCCTGCATTTTATAGAACTATTTTCTCAATAATGACAATAATAAGGATTTTTTAACATAAAAAAAATTAAAACCATAGTTTGAAACTCAATAATATAGCCTGACAGTATGTGTTTAAGACTTTTTTTGTTTTGTGCGGTTTACAGGCCTCCAAAATGCCAACCAACAGATTTATAACTAAAAGTGTGTTTTTTTCTTGTAAATATCGGTGTCTTTAAAAGGTTTGCTCCCTTTATATATATTCTTTTTATTATTATGTTCGTTCTTTTGCCCCTCCACACCCTGTTTGTACGCCCGCTACACAGGCCATAAAGGCGCTACCTATTAAACTTCCTTCAACCTCTTCAACTTTTTTCAACGCAACCTATATCATAACCCTGAATGACTGCTTGTTAAGCCTCCTTTTGGGAGATTGGAGTCGGACATGATATAAACATAAAACCCTATCATACAGTCTGTTAAACCCCCTTTAGGGGGTAGGGGGTCAGAAATAGCACAGGGGATTTAGGGGTCAGAACAGGTACAGTGGGTTCAGGAGTCGGACAGACAGGAAAATGGCAGGAAGTTTGTAGCTCGTATGGGAATAAAGTGAAGCAGAGATTGAAGCTGAACAGCGTGAAGCGTAAATTCCGGTTTATAGGAATTCAGTTAATAATTATATCAAATTTATTTTGGGTGTCTTTCGCACAAAACAGCACAGAAAGTTCTTCAGCCCGGAGGGCTGGACTTCCAATAGTACAGGTTCCACCGGGGCAGTGGCAATAAAACCGTTTCAACCCCCTTTAACTTCTTCAACTTTTTCAACCGGGGAAAAGCTACCGTCAGTCAGGATGTCATTTTGAAGTCAACCCCTCCAGTGTTGTTGTTATGATGAATGCACCTTTCCCGGGGTGGAACCCGGGCTACTGGATGTTGACACCTCCGGTGTCATGGAAAAAAAGAATCAATGTTTTGCACAGCATTAAATTCCAGGAATAATTATATAAAATTTATTTTGGGTGTCTTTCGCACAAAACAGGAAACTATATACTGTCGCAAATAATTATTTTTTGTCTTTTCTCAATGATTGTTTTCTGATAAATAACAGTGTAAAAGTTAATCTGTTTTTATAAATTGCTTTCAAATTAAAATATGAATATATATGAATATAAGGTTTAAAATATCATTGCTGTTATTATCCGTGTGTATGGTTGTATCTGCACAGAAGGAGGCAAGGCTTATGCGTTTCCCTGCCATTTACGGAAATCAGATCGTTTTTTCCTATGGCGGCGATTTGTATTCTGTCAATAGTGACGGCGGCCTGGCCAGAAAACTTACAACTGATACCGGATATGAAATGTTTCCACGCTTTTCTCCTGATGGAGAAAGAATAGCTTTTACAGGTCAATATCAAGGGAATACCGAAGTTTTTGTTATCCCCAGTCAAGGAGGAAAACCAGAAAGAGTGACTTTTACTGCTACTTTGTCAAGAGATGATCCCGGAGACAGAATGGGACCAAACAATATTGTGATGACATGGACTCCTGATGGAAAGAATATTGTGTATCGCTCAAGAAGAAATACTTTTAATGATTTTACAGGACAGTTGTTCTCTGTACCGGCTGAAGGAGGAACATCAACTGAGATTCCACTTTCCAAAGGAGGTTTCTGTTCCTATTCCCCGGATGGGAAAAAGCTGGTTTTCAACTGGGTGTTTCGTGAATTTCGTACCTGGAAATACTATGAGGGTGGAATGGCTGATGACCTTAGAATATTTGATTTCAGTTCAGGAGAAACAGAAAAGATCACAGACAATAAAGCTCAGGATATTATCCCAATGTGGATTGGTGATGAGATTTTTTTTCTGTCTGACAGGGAAAGGATAATGAACCTGTTTGTTTATAATACAAAAACAAAAAACACTGAAAAAGTAACAGATTTCGATAATTATGATATTAAGTTCCCCTCACACAGTACTGAGACTATCGTATTTGAAAATGGTGGATACATATACAAGACTGATATTAAAAGTCGCAAGACAGAGAAACTGGATATTTTCATAGCTGATGATTCTGAAGCTGTAATAACAGTGAGAAAAGATGCTTCAGAAAGAATAACCGACGCCAGTCCTTCACCGGATGGAGAAAGAGTTGTTTTCAGTGCCCGCGGTGATATTTTTAATCTTCCTTCCAAAGAAGGAGTAACAAGAAATATTACTGCTTCTTCAGGTGTCCATGAGCGTAATGCCAAATGGTCACCTGATGGAAAAAATATTGCATGGATATCTGATAAGAGCGGAGAATTTGAAATATGGATACAGGATGCTGACAGATCAGAGCCACCCAGACAGGTCACGAAGAATCAGGATACATATATTTTTGATCTCGACTGGTCTCCAGACAGTAAGAAAATTATGTATATCACAAAAAAGAATGATTTACGGTATGTTGATATTGATAATGGTAAAATTGTGATAGTTGATAAATCACCCAGAAGCCCCTGGTATGATGCAAGCTGGTCTCCTGACAGTAAATGGATAGCTTTCGTACGTCAGGAGATTACCTTTCCTGTAATAAGGTTGTATGATCTTGAAAAAAAGAAGTCATCCGAAATAACTGCCAACAGATATTCGTCCGGGAACCCGGTTTTCAGCGATGACGGTAAATACCTCTTCTTTGTGTCTCAACGTGATTTCAATCCTGTCTATAGTCAGACAGAGTTCAACCATGCATATCTGAATATGGAAAGGATATATCTTATCACACTTGCAAAAGATACTCCTTCACCTCTGGCCTTTACTGATGACAAAGTGCTGGAGGCTGATGCCAATGATAAAAGCTCACTTAAAGACGGATCAGACAAAAACAAAGAAGATGTAAAACAACAGGATAGCGACGAAAGAGAAAATGAAATAAGGGTTGATCCGGAAGGAATAATGGACAGAATAGTGTCATTACCTGTAAAACCCTCTAATTATTCTAATCTTCAGCCGGTTGGTGAAAAAATATTCTATATAATGAATACTAGTGGCAGTGATACTGGCCCGGTAACAAAATATTTTGATCTTAAAGAGAAGAAAGAGGTGGAAGTAGGACAGCGGCTTACTCTTCTCAAGACAGCTGGAGGAGATAAAATGCTTGCACGGCAGGGTGATAAATATGCTATAATCCCTGTTCCGGCAGGGAAAGCTGAAATCAAAGAAACAATAAACACTGCCGACATGAAAGTGTGGATAGATCTTAAGGAAGAGTGGACCAATATTTTCAATGAATCATTGAGACAGATGAGAGATTTCTTTTACGATCCCGGGATGCATGGCCTTGACTGGAAAAAGATTCATGAGAAATATTTTGCTATGGTGCCACATGTGGTTCACAGAACAGATCTGACATACCTGATAGGAGAGATGATAGCAGAATTAAGTGTTGGTCATGCCTATGTTGCAAACGGAGAGCGTCCTATGCCTGTAAGAATACAAATGGGTCTTTTGGGTGCAAAAATTGTAATGGATAAATCAGGTTATGCAAGGATAGAAAAAATACTTGATGGTGCTAACTGGAACCAGACCCTTGTATCACCTCTAAAGGAAATAGGAGTCAATGTGAACGACGGTGATTATATTCTCGCAGTAAATGATAATCCTGTAAACAAGGTCAGAAATGTTTATGAATTGCTTGCTGGTCAGGCTGGTAAACTGGTTGAACTCACTGTAGGTAATAAACCGGTTTTTGAAAATAGCCGGAAAGTTGTCGTTAAGCCAATCGAAACAGAATCATCACTTTATTACTATAACTGGGTTCAGGAAAATATTAAAAGAGTTAGTGAGGCCACTGATGGCAGGGTTGGTTATATACATATTCCTGATATGCAGGTTGCCGGTCTGAACCAGTTTGTTGAATATTATTATCCTCAACTGTCCAAAGAGGCTCTAATCATTGATGACAGAGGAAACGGAGGAGGAAATGTGTCTCCTCAGATAATCGAACGTCTGATGCGGGATATGACCTATGTTACCATGACTACAAATGCACCAACAGGCGATGTTAATCCGGAAGCAACGCATCTGGGTCCAAAGGTCGCCCTCTGCGACAGATATTCCGCCTCTGATGGAGATCTGTTTTCTTACAGGTTTAAGTACAATAAGATCGGTACACTCATAGGAACCCGTACCTGGGGAGGAGTGGTGGGTATATCAGGGCCTCAGCCATGTATAGACGGAGGTAGTATTAATACACCATCCTGGGCTCCTTATGCCGCCGATGGAAGTCAATTTATTATTGAAGGATATGGTGTCGATCCGGATATAGTCATTGATAATGACCCTCACAGGGAATATCTGGGGATTGACGATCAGCTGGATAAAGCAATAAGTGTTATTCTTGAACAATTAAAAACAGAAGCTGAGAAAGTACCTCCAATACCTCCTTTTCCGGATAAAAGCGGAAAATAAAACAAGATAAATATTGTTCCTTCGGAAAGGATTATATCTGTTAAACTCTAAGCAACACTTCTTTACTGGGCCACAAAAATAAAAGTCAGTGTCCCTGTCTGTAACTTAGGGGCGCTGATGTCAGGTGTGAATCGCGAAATCAAAGCGCTGGCAACAGCTGTTTCAGTAAGACAGGGGTCAGATGATGAACTCTGTGTACCATCTATCCGGGCTGATTCTACAATACCTTTCTGATTGACCTGGATGGATAATACAATTTTCCCCGAACCCGGACATTTATATACCGGAACGGGAAGATATAAATGATTACGACCCTCCAGATCGTAATATATACGTGTGGGTCCCTGATAATTAGCAGCCATTTCCTGTGATTCAGTAAGTTCTTCTTTTTCAGAAAAATTCTTGTCTTCAAAAGCAAGGTTTTCTTCCGTATCGTTATTATCAGGCCTTAGTTCTTCATCTATATAATTATCAGGATCCAGGATACCTTTTTCTATCAATTCTTCCCTGACCTGATCGATATATTCGGCCGGATCAATTTCTATATCCGGACGATTAGCCAGATTTCTGGCAATATTGAGCATCTCTTCATCACCTCTTAGTATTTCTTCTATACCTGACACAGGTAATTCAATAAGATCTTCTGTGTCTTCATCAGGGCTGTCTGTCTGCATGAATTCCACAACAAATTCGTCCCGTATCTCTCTTTTTACAGACCGGAGCTTAAATGACATAAATATTATGGCAGCAACAAGATGGACTATTATTGTTCCCAGAATTCCAACCAGTCTGCCGTCTCTTCTTTTCATACTGCACAAAATTATAAATTATTCCCCGAGGCAGTACCGATAAATGATTACCTTAACCATTACAGGTAAACTATTCTTTTGTATTTCTTTTTCTTTTCTTCACAACTTTTGCAGCCTGAGGTCTTTTTGAAGGATTATTTCTCAGCAATCCATTTTTAAGTGAATTGATGAATTTTGACCATGCCAAAGGATTCAAAAGATTGTTCACCGGATATTGACCACGTGTGGCCATTGATGAAAAATGTTGTTCCTGGGAGTATCTGAAACCTGCTTCAGGTGTAACACTTATATTGGCATCACTGGTGATTGCCACATATATAGATGCCAGATTCTCATTCATATTTTCTTCAAGAGGATCAACGGGTTGTTCTTTTGTCATATCCCTGATGAACTCTCCGTATGTCTTCCATGGAAGTATTGTTACTTCTTCGATAGGTATCGTATCTGCCTCCAGAATGATATCAACCATGCAATGCTTGCTGCTGTATGAAGGAGGGATAATGGTGTGATATCTTTTATATCCCAGAGCTCTGTAATAAATAGTGTCACCCGGAGTGCTCGCTATGGAATAGATACCAGATTTTTCACTTATAATACCCCTTCGAAGCTTTTTCGAAACAACAGCTACGCCCTGTACCGGCCTGAACAACTCATCGGTTATTATTCCGCTCACCTGTACAAATCTCTCAGCTTTTTGAGCTTCCACATCCTGAGCTCCGGCTGAAACAAAACAAATGATGCACAGGGCAACTGTATAAAAGTATCTGCTCAATAGTGACCTTTACATTTTTATAACGTAATTTGTTCCCTTCAAGTCTGCAAAATAAACATAAAAGAGCACAAGACTAAATAATTTATGTAAATTTTAATAAATTAAAAGGCTTAAAAAAAGATAAAGAATGAAGAAGAAAAGAAAGCTATTATTGGGTGATGAGGCAATAGCTCAGGCAGCAATAGATGCAGGTTTAAGCGGCATTTATGCTTATCCCGGGACTCCTTCTACAGAAATAATGGAATATGTCCGTATATCACCTGTGGCACAGGAACGGAATATTCACAGGGAATGGTCAACCAATGAAAAAACGGCTATGGAGGCGGCTCTCGGAATGTCATATACAGGGAAGAGAGCTATGGTGGCGATGAAACATGTGGGACTAAATGTGGCTGCAGATAGTTTTATTAATTCAGCCATTACCGGAATAAATGGAGGATTAATAGTAGTGTCAGCCGATGACCCGTCAATGCATTCTTCACAGAATGAACAGGATTCAAGGTGTTATTCCCATTTTGCATTTGTTCCATGTTTCGAACCTGCCAGTCAGCAGGAAGCATATGATATGGTATCGGATGCTTTTGAACTGTCAGAAAAATACCATGTTCCGGTAATGATGAGAATAACTACACGCCTGGCCCATTCAAGAGCAGGAGTGGATATGAAGGCTGAGGCAGAACCACAAAAGAAAATAAAATTGCCGGATGACCCCCTGCAGTTTGTCCTGCTCCCCGCTATTGCAAGAAAAAAATACAAAACACTTTTGTCTTCCTATGAGACAGTCAGACTTGATGTCAGAATATCGAAATATAATTCTTTCAGAGATGACAGAAAAAGAGATCTTGGAATAATAACCTGCGGGATAGCATATAATTATCTCATGGAAAATATTAATAACAGATCATTAAGGTATCCGGTACTTAAAATATCTGCGTACCCTTTCTCCAATGATATTATCAGGGAAATAACAGATCGTTGTAAAGAAATTCTTATTCTTGAAGAAGGGTATCCGCTAATTGAGGATAAACTGCGCGGGATACTTGATAATGGCATTAAGGTATATGGCCGAATGGATGGAACGATACCACGCGTTGGGGAATTGAACCCTTCTATAGTGGCAAAGGCTCTTGGAATGCCCCCGACTGATATCAGAGAAGTACCAGGGGTAGTGAAAACAAGACCTCCTGTTTTTTGTAAAGGTTGTGGACATGCTGATACTTTTAATGCACTGATAGAGGCAATAAAGCAATACGGACCAGGAAAGGTTTTTTCCGATATAGGGTGTTATACTCTCGGAGCCCTGCCTCCTTATAATGCCATTAATTCATGTGTCGACATGGGTGCCTCGGTAACGATGGCTGTCGGAGCTGCCGATGCCGGTCTCTTCCCGTCTGTAGCAATAATAGGAGATTCTACTTTTACTCATTCCGGAATGACAGGATTACTTGATGCTGTCAGTAAAAACTCCCCGGTTACAATAATTATTTCAGATAATATGACAACAGGTATGACCGGCGGCCAGGATTCACAAGCCACAGGCAGATTGCAAAATATATGTACCGGTTTAGGTGTTGATCCCGCACATATAAGAAATATAGTTCCCCTGAAAAAAAACCATGAGGAAAATGTTACTGTAATGAAAGAGGAATTGGAATACAGGGGCGTATCTGTCATAATATCGGCAAGAGAATGTATACAGACTGCCTCCAGAAGGAAGAAAAACACAATTAAGGATCATTAATGACTATATGCAAAAACATACCGGTGGATTGTAAATAAACAGTTTTAATGAAAAGAATACTTTTCAAATAATGTGTATTATCAGACTGAATAATAAAATAAATTAACAATAATAATGAAGAATGATATTATATTATCAGGAGTGGGAGGACAGGGTATTTTATCCATTGCTGCAGTTATTGGACTGGCAGCTGTTGAAAACAACTTCTTTCTGAAGCAATCTGAAGTCCATGGAATGAGTCAAAGGGGCGGAGATGTACAGTCACACCTGAGAATTTCCGGAAAACCTGTTGATTCAGATCTTATTCAACTTGGGAAAGCCGATCTTATAATTTCTGTAGAACCGATGGAAGCACTCAGATACCTGCCATGGCTGTCCCCGGATGGTTGGATTATAACAAACTCCTCACCTTTTATTAATATACCTGATTATCCGCCTGTAGAAAATATTTATGAAGAAATTAACAGTATAAATAACAGTATCATTATTGATGCCGGTTATTTAGCAAAAGAAGCCGGTTCTGCAAGAACAGAAAATATTGTCGTTCTGGGTGCTGCATCCCCTTTTATTGACATCCCTTATGAAAGCCTTGAAAGCGGTTTACGTAAACTGTTCGGGAGAAAAGGTGAAGATATTGTACAAATGAATCTTAAAGCTCTAAAAGCCGGACGTGATTTTGCAGTCACAAAAATTTAAAATAGGCTGCCTGAAAGACAGCCTATTTTTACACGGGAAGATACAGCAGACAGGATTACTCATCTCCTTTTGCACTAGCTCTGCCTGATCTGAGCAAAAGAAGATCATTCAGCACTATATCTGTTACATAACGGGTAGTGCCTTTCTTATCTTCATAGGTCCTGTACACTATCCTCCCTTCCACAAATACCTCATTGCCTTTTTTAAGATATCTGGAAGCAATTTCTGCCAGGCCATTCCAGGCTACAATATTATGCCAGGTGGTCTCATTTATCTTTTGACCTTCGGAGTTTTTATAATTATCCTTTGTGGCAAGTGTGAAGTTTACCACTTTATTCCCGGTCTCAAGAGTTCTGATTTCCGGATCCTGACCAAGATTTCCAACCAGCATTACTTTGTTTCTTAATGAGTTCATGACTTTTGTATTTAAGTGAGACATATAAAACATTTACACGACAAAAATAAACCTCATGCGTAAAATGACCCGGTATTTAACCATTTACTCTCTTCCGGAAATCATTTATAGACGCTTGTAAGCGTTTAAAAATGTTTTTTTGTATATTTATCAAAACTTTAGTGCTGTGGAAAAAAAATGTCTCGATTGCGGTAGGATAATCCGTGGCCGGACCGATAAGAAATTCTGTTCTGATCAGTGCAGGAATAATTACAATAACCGACTTAACCGCAATACCAATAATTACATAAGAAACGTTCACGGATTACTCAGGAAAAACAGAAGAATAATTGCTGATCTGTATAACGACGGAAAAACAAGAGTTCATAAGGATGCTCTTTTTGCCCTGGGTTATAATTTCAGCTTTTTTACACATATAATTGAATCAACCGGAGGTGAAATATTCCATTATTGTTTTGAATATGGTTATTGCGAAACAGAGGATGATTTCCTGGAATTAAAGGAGAATAGCCGTTACCTCGATTATCAATGAGCGTATGGTTAAAAATTATTGTTTGCCAGATCCCATAAATTGGTAAAACTGATCCTGATAATTTTTTCCATGATATCCCAGTCAACAGTGCCTGCCTCATCAAAAGGAGTGTGATATTCTTCCCTGTGTCCGGGCTTAAATCTCATTACAGGAATTCCTGCTTCAACGAATGATCTGTGATCTGTTCCTCCCGGAGGATCATCTGAAGGCTGGTAGTCAACATCAAGATCAATATTATATTCTTTCAGGTTCTTTTCAGTTATCTCTCTGAAAAAAGGATGAGACTTGTTGTAAGTCATCACAACTCCTTTCTTTTCTGTTTCTGAAATATATCTTGATATCATATCAAAATTCAGATTGAGCTTTATGTTTTTAAGAGGAAATGAGGGATTTTGAACAAAATACCGGGATCCCAGCAATCCTACTTCTTCAGCAGTCCATAATGCTATAACAATGGTTTTTTCAGGTTTCAGACCTGTTGCCATAAAAGCTTTAGCCAGTGTCATAATTCCTACCGTGCCTGATCCATTGTCGTCAGCTCCATTCCAGATATATCCATTACCCTTTCCAACATGATCGTAATGTGCACCTGCCACAATTATCTCGTTATTATTTTTCCCTTCTATTACTCCGATGATGTTCCTTACCATTACCCGGCTCACCTTAACATCAGTTTTTAAATACAAGGATTTGGGAATGATCTCAGGAAATGAAAAAGGATGGTCAGGATCCGCTTTTTTAATATATTCCGGAATATTGATACCCGTACCATACAATACTTCTTCTGCTGCCCGGGCTGATATGTTAACCCTGAGAAATTTTCCGGGGAAAGATGAACCCGGTAATGAATATCTGGCATTATAGATATCCGGTTGAGGTATGCGTTCATTAGGAGAGGGATCGGGAAGAACATTGTCCTGTACTTGAACTATCACTCTGTCTGAAGGATTGAATTCAATAACTCCAAGTGCACCGGCTTCTATCATATACCTTTCAGAATCCATGATTGATTCATTGATCTCCTGCATTGTAAGTAGCCTGTCTGCCCAGGCAGGATAGCCACTCATTTTTAGAACAAATTTTCCATTAAGATCCATAGTGCCGAAATCATTATAATTGGTTTTTTTGTTCAGGAACCCATATCCTGCAAATATTACTGGTGCTTCCGTTTCAACCGGATGAAATGATGTGTTGATTGTAAAGTCGAGGTCATGAATGAATTCATAGGTGATCTGGCCCGGCCCTTTAGTCGTTTTAAGCCTGAGGATATTTTTATCTCCTTCTAAGCTTTTCAGGATAACGAAATTCTGAAAATATGATCTGGTGCCGGTCAGACTGTTTTCAAAGTCTCTTCCTCTCAGATAATCACCTGCAGGCTTAACTCCGTATAATTGGAGCATACTGGCAATATAATCAGCTGAAAGAAGTTCTCCCTTCTTGCCTGCCTCTCTTCCTTCCATCCAGTCTGATGAAAGAAATCCAAGCTGGGCTTTTATGGCATCCGTCGTAATTGCCTGCAATCCTTTTTCAATGGATTCTTCCTGGGTGAATCCAATCTGGCCTGCTGATAGTAATATAAGCAGAGTAAAAATTATTTTTTTTTCCATTATTGAACATTTTATTTCAAAGACCTGTTAAACAGGTCACTTATTAAAACGTAAATTAGATAATTATTTTTATAACATCTTAAAGATATAAAAACTATGAAGAAAATATTTGGCTTAGCTATAATCATGTTCAGTGAAGGGAAGAGAAGAGTTCGACAGGATGAAAGAAGTAATCTTTAGTCTGCTGGAGGAGGATTAGTAATTCTTTAATTACCTGCAGGCAGATATTTTATAGCCAACAGATGTAACTTTTTTCCTGTTTAATCGTTATAAACAATGTGATTTAATTGTCTGTGATTTTAATGTATTGATTTAGTGTATTTTAAAACTATTTATTATGAAAAGACTATTAGTTTTCCTTTTAGCAGCAATATTTACAGCGCCTTTATTTTCTCAGGTAAAGTTTGGTCTTAAAGTGGGGGCAACAACTACAACTGTACCTACTTATGATGTTTCAAACGGAGATAATAATATTGAAGCTGTAAAAGATGCAGGTTGGGGTTTTCAGGCAGGAGCTCTACTGAGGGTAGGAATAGGTTCTTTTTTTGTTCAGCCGGAAGTCCTTTTTGCATCAAATACATATGAATACCATGTTGAAACAATAGATGCTACAGAAGCTGTTAAACAACAGTTTGACAGACTTGAAATACCTTTATTGGCAGGTATGAAATTCGGCGCTTTGCACATTAATGCTGGTCCTTCTGCAACTATTCTCATAGGGACTCCGAAAGCTCTGCTTGATGATCCTGATTTCAAAGAAATGTACAGAAGTGCTACTTATGGCTATACTGCTGGTCTTGGCCTTGATCTCTTCAACAGACTGACTGTGGATGCACGATACAACGGCAGTCTTAGTAAAAAATTCGGAGAATCTGTATCTATTGGCGAACAGAATTTTGCAATTGATGACCGCCAACCTTCATTTACTCTGAGTGTGGGAATCTTATTCTGAGTGAATGTTATATGATTATGCATGAGAGGGTGTCTTATATGTCACCCTCTCTTTTTTATAGTTCCTGGAAGGAATGATAAGATGTATTGTACCGCGTCAATTGAATGAACAGAAGCCATAATAAATAAAGCATCAGATTTTATTTCGACAGGAGCATCTTTGCTGCAACAATAATTAAAAGTATTGCAAAAATCTTTTTGAGAACAGCCTGTGGCAGAGTAAGTGCATATTTAGAACCAAAATAAGATCCTATTAAGAATGTCACCACAAGAATAAGAGCAAATTTTATATTAACCTGCCCCGCTTTCCAGTAATTATATGCAGCAATTATGCCTATAGGAGGAAGCATAACAGCCATACTTGTACCCTGTGCCATGTGTTGAGAAAAACCTAAAATGTATATCAAAGCTGGTACCATGATAACAGCTCCTCCAATACCCAGCATACCTGCCATTATGCCCGTGATCGTTCCGACGACAAGCAGAATTAGTAATGTTGTTACAGACATTTTATTATGTATTTAATTAATTATTTCTGAAGATATAAAGTGTAAAAATATGAATAAAACTGAAGAATATTATTCATAAAAGAGAAAACAGCAGAAGTAACAATGCAATTATTTGCTTTTGTAACATATTGGTTAGCAAATTTTTATTGTCTGTTTGAAGAATTTGGCATAACAAAACAATATCTGTAAATTTGATGCGCTTTTTTACAATGAAAAGGAAAACAACTATATATCTTTTACTTGTATCAGCATTCCTGCTTTTATTCTTTGTTATGTACAGATCCTTTTTTGGAATGAATGTCAGACCAGGACAGGAGTCAACCGTAATTTATATTCCCGAGGGATCAGACTATTCAGGAGCTATGGATACAGTCATGGCCAATCTTGATGTTAAAAATGAAAAAATATTGCGATTTATTGCTGAAAAGAAAAAATATCCTTCTCTGGTAAAATCAGGTCGTTACCTGGTTGGAAAAGAAATGAGCTATAATGAGTTGATAAATCTGCTTAGGTCAGGCCGGCAGATGCCTGTAAATATAACTTTTAACAATATCAGGACTCTTAATGATCTGGCTGGAAAAATAGGGGGGGGAATTGAAGCTGATTCTACTGAAATAATTGATTTTCTGAATAATGAAGAAAACTATGCTGATGATGGCTTTAGCATTGAAACAATAATATCTATTTTTATTCCTGATACATATCAACTTTACTGGAATACCAGTGCATCAGGGCTTTATAACAGAATGCTCAGAGAATACAGGAATTTCTGGAATGAAAAACGATTAAAACTGGCTGAAGATAAAAATCTTGATCCGCATGAAGTATCTGTTCTTGCTTCAATTGTTGAGGAAGAAGCCACAAAAGCAGATGAGAAGCCGAGAATAGCCGGAGTTTATATTAACAGGCTTAAGAGAGGAATCCCTTTACAGGCAGATCCAACAATTAAATTTGCAGTAAATGATTTTAGCCTGTCACGGGTCCTTTCGAAACATCTGCTTGTTGAATCTCCCTATAATACTTATAAATATAAAGGATTACCACCCGGTCCGATCAATTGTCCTTCAATAGAAAGTATTGATGCTGTGCTGAATGCAGAAAAACATGATTATTTATTTTTTGTAGCTAAAGCCGACTTCTCCGGGTATCATTATTTTTCAAAAACCTTGTCTGAACATAACAGATATGCCGCCGAATACAGAAGAGAACTCAACAGAAGAAGAATATACAGGTAAATTTTATCTGAATAATAATTGCTGACAGGTCAGTAATGACAAAGAAATCACCAGAATTAATTTGAGTAAATAAGTAAGCCGGTTAATGGAGCCCGACTACTTCCACTTCTCTTTGAAGCCTGATTCCGAATTTCTCGTATACTGATTTTCTTATCATTTCAGAAAGATCGAATATCTGTTGCCCTGATGCGTTGCCATGGTTAACTAATACCAGTGCCTGTTTGTCATATACGCCGGCATCACCCAGCCGCTTTCCTTTCCAACCCGTTTGTTCTATTAACCAGGCAGCAGCCAGTTTTATGTCACCTGTTGGTTCAGTGTAACAGGGTAGATCAGGAAATTTTTTCTTTATTATTGCAGCTTCAGCGGATTTTAAAACAGGATTTTTGAAGAAGCTCCCTGCATTGCCAATCAGTTCATGGTCAGGTAGCTTATTTCTCCTGATGCGGATAACAGCTTCTCTTACTATTGACGGATCGGGTTTGAAACCTTTTTTCAGTTCATTTCTAAGTGAACCATATTCAAGTCTCATAACAGGTTCGGCTGATAATCTGAAATATACTCTTGTGACAAGATATTTGCCTTTTTCTGATGTCTTGAAGATTGATTTTCTGTACCCAAAGCGGCATTCATCCCTGTCGAAATACTTTATTGATCCGTCAATTGCAGAAACGGTTTTAATTTTGATAATTGAATCCTTTACTTCTGCCCCGTATGCGCCAATATTCTGGACAGCTGCAGCACCTGTCTGTCCAGGGATCAGCGAAAGATTTTCCAGACCCCATAAACCCCTTGATACAGTCCATTCGACAAGCTTATCCCACAAAACACCGGCAGCAGCAGAGATTATAACTTCGTTCCCTTTGACCTTTTCTTTTCTGATACCACCAAGACCTATACAAAGGATAGTCCCTTTATAATCTTCTGTGAAAAGAATATTGCTGCCCTGCCCAATAATCTTTACAGGTTTTTTCCATGTATTGCCTTTACGGAAAAATTCGAAGGCTTCTTTTTCTGTTCTTATTTTTACAAGATAATCAGTAAGGTAATCAAGCCCCAGAGTGTTGTAATTTCTGAGTGAAGTATTACGGTATATCCACATCTGCTTTTTTATGTAAAAGTAGAAAAATTAAATCAGGGGAGTATGATTTCCTGAGAACAGGAATTAATAAATACACGTTTTATAAGCATAAACTGTAATCCTTTTCCTGAAAATTATATAAAGGTTTTTTCTATTTTTACTATGTGTCACAGGAAGGTAAAAATAGAAAAGCAATAGCTTTTTCGGTAACTAATTGTATCTGTTTCGATCAGCGGGTTATGAAAATGGCCGATGCTGTACGTGAAATGGGTTGTGATGTTACAATAACAGGAAGGAAGCTTGGCGATTGTTGCAAAAAAAATCTGGTTCCTTTCAAAACAAAAAGGTTTACAATGCTTTTTAAAAAGGGCTTTCTTTTTTATGCCTGCATTAATTTACGCCTGTTTTTATATCTGCTTTTTAATAAATATGATATTCTTGTTGCCAATGATCTTGATACCCTTCTTCCAAATTACCTTGTCTCGCGACTGAAAAAAAAACCTCTCGTCTTTGATTCTCATGAATACTTTACCGGTGTTCCGGAACTTGTCAATCGTCCTTTTATCAAAAATACCTGGAAATCCATTGAGCGCTGGATACTTCCCCGGCTTAAATATGTTATCACTGTGAGTGATTCAATAGCTGAAAAATATAAGTCGGAATATGATATAAGTCCTGTCGTTATTCGCAATTTAGCCAGGAATTCAGAATCAATTACAGGATACACCCGCTACGAACTGGGAATAAAACCGGAGGATCTGATCCTGATATTTCAGGGGAGCGGATTAAATATTGACAGGGGAGGAGAAGAGCTTATTGATGCAATCTCTATAACACCGGGAGTAACTTTATTTGTTGTAGGGTCCGGTGATATCCTGGATGTGATGAAACAGAAAGTTATGGAAAATAATATATCCGACAGGGTGATCTTTATTCCAAAGTTGTCATGGGAAAATATGATGAGATACACAAAGGGTGCTGATGTTGGAATCAGTATTGATAAGGATACAAATCTCAATTATTATTTCAGCTTACCAAATAAGTTGTTCGAATATATTTCAGCAGGATTAGCTGTTATTACCAGTGCCTTGCCGGAAGTAAAAAAAATGGTGGAAGACAACAGATGTGGAATTGTTCTGAATACTAGCTCACCGGAAGAAATAAGCAGGAGTATTAAGATATTAAGAGACGACCGGCAGTTATTGTATGATTTGAAGAAAAATTCCCGTATAGCCTCAGAAAAAATTAACTGGGAAAATGAAAGCAAGAAGATTTACAGTTTTTATAAAAATATTCTACTATGACAATTGTTTAGTATCCTGCTGCCTGTCCATCTTTCCTTGATTCTGAGGCACCATACCATACTTTGTTTATTTCATCCCGCATGATTGCCTGATATCCTCCATAACCTCCCAGGTTCCATTGGATAGTATGTCCCATAGACATTAATTTTTGTATTACTTCAGTTCTGAAACCACTTTCAAGATGCAGCAGACCTCCATCGGTCATGTGTTGTCCTGTTGGTTCAGAGGAACCGCTATGGTATATCCTAGGGGCATCTCCGGCTTCCTGAAGATTCATTTTAAAATCGATGAGATTAATAACTATCTGTGCATGTCCCTGAGGTTGCATATCGCCGCCCATAACCCCAAAGCTTATCCATGGTTTATTATCTTTGGTAATGAAAGCGGGAATGATTGTATGGAAAGGTCTTTTCCCGGGCGCATATTCGTTTGCATGTCCGGGAGCCAGACTGAACATTTCACCCCTGTCCTGTAATATAAATCCCAGACCTGTAGGACACATTCCTGATCCCATACCTCTGTAATTGCTCTGTATAAGAGAAACTATATTACCCTGCCTGTCGGCAACGGTCAGATAAATAGTGTTTCCAGCTTCAATTTTCCCGGCATCATAGACTCTTCCGGCTCTGTCAGACCGGATAAGTTTGCGCCTCTCTGCAGCATATTGCTTTGATAATAATTGTGATACAGGCACTTCTGTAAATAAAGGATCGGCATAATACTTTGCCCGATCTTCAAAAGCCAGTTTTTTAGCTTCCGTGAAGTGGTGTATGTATTCTGCAGATCCGAATCCCATGCCAGCAATATCAAATCCTTCAAGGATATTCAGCATCTGGAGAGCTGCAATACCCTGTCCGTTAGGAGGTAACTCCCAGATATCATATCCTCTGTATGAGGTCCTAACCGGTTCCACCCATTCTGAATGATGCCTGGCCATGTCGTCGTATGTCAGGAAACCACCTTGCGATTTCATGAAAGCCGCAATAGTTCGTGCTATACTGCCCCGGTAAAACTCATTTCTTCCTCCTTTAACTATTTTTTCAAGTGTGGATGCCAGTAAGGGATTACGAAAGACCTCTCCTTTGGATGGACTTCTTCCTTCAGGCATATATACTTCCTTAATATTTGGATATTCCATCAATCTTCTTGTACCTGCATTAAGATAGAATGCTATCAGTTCAGTAACAGGAAAGCCTTCTCTGGCATAGTTTATTGCAGGCTGCAAAATATCTTTCATCGGTAGTCTGCCAAACATTTCATGCATCTCGTACCATCCGTCTACACACCCGGGTACTGATACAGGTAATGGTCCGTAAGGAGGGATAAAATCATAACCATTTTCCTTGAAATATTCCATTTTAAGAGATCGCGGTGATCGTCCGCTGGCATTAAGACCATATAGTTTTTCTCTTTCAGCACTCCATATCAAGGCAAAAAGATCTCCCCCAATACCACATCCGGTAGGCTCAACAACACCCAGAACAGCATTGGCGGCTATAGCTGCATCAATAGCATTTCCTCCTCTTTTCAATATATCCAGTGCTGCCTGGGTGGCAAGAGGCTGACTGGTACAAGCCATTCCGTTCATGGCTATGACCTCCGACCGGCTTGCAAAATCATGTCCGGTCAGCCTGTCCTGAGACCAGACTGGAAAGATGACCGCTAGCATTAGTACTATTATTACTACTCTTTTTATCATATTAATATTATTTTATGGAGGTGATAATTGTCTGATCAATAAATTGAATAATACTTCATTTAATACTATGCCAGAATTTTTCTTCCGATTTCTTCATTTCACGGGCTTTTTTATTCTCCAGAAGTATGTATAAAATAAATGCTACAATAAGAATTATTATGACACCTGATAAAAGATGTCTGAATATCAAAGATATATTTTCGTCTGCAATAATTTGTATATTATCTGAAGCGATATTATCCGGCACTTTATTCCCGACATTAATACTAAAAATATTCTTAACAAAAAACAGGGAGAAAAAGCTTATTACACCTGAAATGACAGGAGTTATTATCCATCCCAGTGCGATTTCTCCTGCCAGTCTGAAATTAATATTATGAACACCTCTGTAAAGTCCTATACCAATGATACATCCCAGAATTACCTGTGTGCTTGAAACAGGTACCATAGGTATTGCAGGAAGCCCTGCTTTCGTAAACATTGCTGACAGGCTGCTTGATGAAAAAATGAATAGTACAAGAGAATGAGCAAGAACAACAACCAATGCCGCTTCTGCAGATAACTGCATAATATTTGCTCCGACAGTCTGCATAACTCTTTTTGAATAGCTTATAATTCCGGCTGCTATTGCAATCCCTCCAAAAAGGAACAGTTGCTGGTTAGAAGACAGGGAAAAAAATCCCAGATCAAGTTCCTGTAGGTTAAATGCAGGAACAAACACGCCCATGACATTTGCTATATTATTGGCACCCAGACTATAGGCTCCAAATGCTCCTGCCAGCAGAAGACCTGTCCGTATCCGGGATTCAAATTTGATAAGATGAATATTTGATTTCTTTTTCAGCAGGCTGATCATCCGGAAAAGAATGATGGCGAACAATGCACCTATTACAGGACCGGTTACCCAGGTTGAAACAATCTTTATAAGAGTGGCTGAATCAGTTTTGTTGCCTGTGAAGAAATTCCAGCCTATAATAGCTCCTACTACGGCCTGTGTTGTTGAAACAGGAAGAGAAAACCTTGTCATTGCAAAGACTGTAACAGCTGCTGCCAGGGCAACAGTAAAAGAACCTCCCAAAGCATTTACAGCTCCCAGGTCACCCAGAGTCTGAGATGCTCCTGAACCTTGTATTACAGCGCCAAAAATTACAGCGATAGAGGATATTATTGCAGCTTTCCGGAAAGATATCATCCGCGATCCGACTGCTGATCCGAATACATTGGAAGCATCATTCGCTCCCAGAGACCAGCCAAGGAAAAGGCCACTTGTTAAAAAAAAGAGTATCATCAGCAGTAATTACATGTCCAGTTTAATTGACATTACAGAAAGACGGTCGGCTGCTTTCTGAGCCAGATCAGAGATATTCTCAACATGATGGATAATGTATCTGAGGTGAGCCTTGGCGGCAAGATCCAGATCATTCATTTCGTGAAAAATTGTGGTTTTGATATTTCGCGATATTTTATCAGTCTCACTTTCATAATAATAAACTTTTAATAGCTTTTCCCTTACTGTATGAGGAGCTCTGAAATAAGCCCTTGCAGCAGGCATAAGCTCTTCGGCTGCAGAAAGAGAGGCATCGGTAAGATTAATGAAATGTTTATTAAGAGATTCCGGAATTTCGGGTAATTCAATATTAAATTCATCCAGTGATTTTTTTAACACATCCATTATTTCATCAAGTGCATCAATGAGCATAACTACTTCTTCACGGTGCTGAGGTAATATGGAATGTGTGATCATTTCATTTTCTATTAACCTCTGAAGTTTATCAGCATTGCTTTCCAAAGTTTCAAGCTTCTGAATGTGTCTTAAAAATACCTCATGATCCTTTTCAAGATACGATTTGATGCCTTCTCTGAAAACAACCAGCCCGATTTCAATATTATCAAAAAACTCGTCGATTTTCAGGATCAGATTCCTGGTTGTCCGTGTAAATAGAGCCATATTCTTTATATGAACGTTAATATATTCAAAAGTATGATTATTTAAAAAATTAACAATGTAACAATATCAATGATTTATGAACTAAATTACCTTTATCAGAGGTATTTTTCTCCTGATTCAGAAGTATAATATCTTTTCAATACGGTTTCTTTTCAGGTATGTTTTCAGTATGGATTGTATATCACGATTATCTTTTTCCGGCCTGATACATTCATGAAGGGCAGACAGGCCAAAACCAAGGTCATTAATGTCGAAGTAACCATAGCCAGTATATTTTCCGTTCATTATCTTTATGGCACTTCTTTCTTGTTCATATCTTCCTTTGTCAATAATAAAAAAATTATTTGTGGCAAAAATGAATTCCGCAGAAGCTTTTGTTGCCCGTTTGTTGTACTCTGATACTTTCTCCTGTCCACAGCATGCACCCTTACATATACCTACCTGATAATGGAAGCAGGGTCCCTTTCCTCCTTCATACAAACCGCAAAGCTTTTGACAGAGACAATATGATTCAACAAGTGAATTCAATTTAGCTCTGGCTTTTTCTCTTGATGAAAAGACCGAAAGAGGAATATCGTCAGATCCGGTTGGAGCATAACGAAAATTGATATATCCACTCCCGTCGGTAAAAGAATAAATACCCCAGTGAAATCCGGACCTCCTTTGTGACCTGTTATAAACAGGTTTGTTTTCTTTTATTTCAGCAGACTCTCTTAAGAGAGCAATAAGCTCACTGCCTGTCAGTTCCCAGTTAATATCAGCTATATTATCCCGCATTTCCATAGCTTTTCGGGTGCTGTTATTTGAGAGATGGCTTTCGATCCTTTGTTGCAGATTCCTGCTTTTACCTATATATATCAGATCACCTTCTTCATTATAAAAATAGTAGATGCCAGGCTGGTCAGGTATGTCCTCAATTTTTGAGGGATCAAGTTTGGAATGTAGTTTGGATATCTTTGTATCTCTGATCAGATATGAATATCTTTCGTTTATTGCCCTGTCTTTTTCAAGAAGCATCTCGAATAGCTTCACTGTTGCAAAGGCATCTCCCGCAGCTCTGTGCCTTCCTTTGATGTCAATATTGAGATTGTGACATATATTGCCAAGACTGTAAGAATTATATCCGGGAAAGAGTTTTCTGCTTAGGGCTACAGTATCAATTGTTTTCCGTTTAAAATTATATCCCAGCGATTTAAACTCCTGCCTTATGAATGAATAATCGAACCTGGCATTGTGAGCTACAATTATTCTTCCTTCAGTGAGTTCTACAATAGTGCGGGCAATCTCATAAAACTTTGGAGCTTCCTCAACCATCTCATTGGTAATGCCGGTAAGATTTGTTATGAAATATGGAATATTCCTTTCAGGATTAACAAGCGAAATATACTCACCTGTGATATTGTGACCATCATGAAGGTAAATGGCTATTTCTGTTATTCTTTCTGCCCTGGCGCTGCCACCTGTAGTCTCAATGTCAGTTATTGCATACAATTCAGTATAGATCCTGGGTATTCTTCTGTTGCGAATATAATCAGAAAAGTGCGCAGAGAGCTTATTTGTTACTATTTTTGTTTTAAATACCATAATTATGAATGAGTGTTACGGCAAAAAATACATTTTGAACGGAAAAACAGAGAACTCTGATTTCTTTGATAATTCACTTGTATATGACGGAGATTCTATATACGAGGTGATAAGAATGATAAAAGGCATTCCTGTTTTTTTTCATGATCATATGGAAAGGCTGGCTCAGAGCGTAAAAATGCAAATGAAAGATATGCTGGCTGATTATCACACTCTCAAAAAAGATATTATGCATCTTGCAAAGAGTGAAAAGAAAAAAGAACTGAATCTGAAAATAGTATTTAATTATAACGGGGATAAGCTTAATTACCTTGTATATTTTATTGAACCTGTCTATCCTACAGAAAAGCAATATCTGGATGGTGTTAAAGCTATCCTGGTTAATGCTGAAAGAAAAGATCCTGAGGCAAAAGTCATAAATCATAAATTACGATCATCAATATTTCATAAATTGATAATTGAAGGTGCTTATGAAGCTCTGCTGGTCAACGAGAAAGAAGAGATTACAGAAGGCAGCAGGTCGAATATTTTCTTTCTGAAAGATGATACACTTGTTACAGCCCCTGATGGTCTTATTTTAAATGGAATAACCCGGAAATATATTCTGGATATTTGTAAGGAAAATAATATCAGTATAAGACAGGAATGTGTTCATGTTGATGAAATTACAGCTTATGACGCAGTGTTTATGACAGGAACTTCTCCGATGGTCTTACCTTTTTATGTTGTAGACACTACTCCATTTAAGGTTAATATACCTCTGATTTCTGAATTGAGGAGGCTGTATGTTGTTAAAGCTGAAGAAAGTATGGAAATGTTCAGATCTGAAAGGATATAATTACATAAATAATTATTACACTCCTGCCTGTCCGACTCCCAAATCCTTTGTGTCCTGTGCTGGTTCAGTCAACACTCATATATATGCTTCGACTTCGCTCAACTATTGTTTCACAGTCATTCTGAAATCTGAGTGGAGTTGAAGAGTCTACTTTGTTGGTTTAAGAACTGCACAGAACAGGACAGCTTTTACTTGAAATTACTAATATCTGTTAAGGGTATGTTGTTATTAAACAGGTAATTAAAAGTCTTATTCTTTTATTTCGTAAGGGATATTGTTACTTGCTGCAAATTCCTTTATCCTGGCTTTAACTGTCTTGATTATCTCTGTATAGGTAATACCAAAACGAAGCGCTGTTTTTCTTCTGGCACCAGTATAAAAATTGATATTAAGGGGATATGACTCAATCTTTTTAATATCAGTGTGATTCATAATGTATTTAGGAAGAAGGGAGCTTTTTTTGAGTATTATTGTATCATTGTTTATTTCAATAAACTTTTTTGTTTTTCCCATTCCCGATAATATCTGGTAAAAACCAAAACCGAATAGCAATAATGAAGTTATCCATAATGTTTTGTCAGCATCTGAGGCTTTAAGGTTGTAAATAATCCAGAAAACTGATACTCCTATGCATGTTAAACCAAAAATGATCTGGATAATCCTTATTGTCAATGGGTTTTCTTTCGGATCAAGGAAGATAATAGTTTTCTCCATAATGTAGTTCAGATAAAGCTGTGATCATTCTGTCTGGCAAGATATGAATTTTTTATCCGCTGATTAAGGCAGTAATAGAAATGATTTTCTTAAATTTATAAGATATTACCATATAAATCTACCTGAAATGGGAAATAAATCTAAGAAAGTTTCACGTCGTTCTTTTATCGGAACCGCTGGTGCTTTAGCTGCCGGGTTTACTATTCTGCCCGGGTCTGTGGTAAGTGGTATTGGAAAAAAAGCTCCGGGTGATAGACTGAATATTGCTGTTGTCGGAATAGGGGGGATGGGTAATTCAAACCTTAAGGCTGTAAGAGAAACAGAAAACATTGTTGCATTATGTGATGTTGACTGGGCTTATTCCAAACATGTTTTTGAAGAAAATCCTGACGCCAGGGCTTATTGGGACTGGCGGAAAATGTTTGATGAGATGGGCAGTTCGATTGATGCTGTTATTGTTGCTACTGCCGATCATACTCATGCGATGATAGCAGCTACAGCTATGACAATGGGGAAACATGTTTTTGTTCAGAAACCATTGACTCACACTGTATATGAATCACGATTACTGACACGTCTTGCTAAAAAGCACAGGGTCGCTACGCAAATGGGTAACCAGGGTGCTTCCGGAGAAGGTGTTAACCTGATAAAAGAATGGATACAGAATGGAGAGATAGGTGAGGTAAGAAAAATAGAATCATTCACTGATCGTCCAATATGGCCCCAGGGCTTGAATGTGCCAAAAGGAGAATGGGTTCCCGACACTCTTGACTGGGATCTCTTTGTCGGTCCGGCAAAAATGCGTCCCTACAACAGTTTATATACACCCTGGAACTGGCGCGGATGGTGGGATTTTGGAACCGGAGCCCTGGGCGACATGGCCTGCCACATACTTCATCCAGTTTTTGAAAGTATGCGATTACAGTATCCTGTAAGAGCTCAGGGTAGCTCAACTTTACTGTTGACTGATTGCGCTCCTAATGCACAGATGGTTAAGCTTACTTACCCGGAAAGAGTTGCTCCAAGAGGCTCAAAGATTAAATATCCTGAGCTTGAAGTGATATGGTATGACGGAGGGCTGCAACCATTAAAACCAGAAGGCTGGCCTTCGGGAAAAGATATGAATAACAATGGGGGAGGTGTATTGTTCCATGGTTCAAAAGATACATTGGTGTGCGGTTGCTACGGTCGTGATCCCTGGCTATTGTCCGGACGTGTCCCATCAGTCCCGCAAACAGAAAGAAGGGTGGAACTGAGTCATGAAATGGACTGGGTTCGTGCGTGTAAAGAAAACCCTGAAAACAGAATACCTGCCAAATCAGACTTTTCGGAAGCAGGACCCTTCAACGAAATGGTTGTTATGGGAGTACTGGCAGTAAGATTACAGGGACTAAATAAGGAACTGCAATGGGACGGAGAAAAAATGGAGTTCACAAATATCAGCGATTCTGATAATGTAAGACTTACTTTGTCAGATAATTTTACAATTATTGATGGAGATCCCAAATTTGACAGACCAAATATTACAATTAATGCAAAGGCTTTTGCGAACGAAATGATCCGGCATATATACAGAGAGGGATGGTCACTGCCTGATATGCCGGCATAAATGTTATGTGGTTAATTGAATAGGAGGCTTAAAGGCTTCCTGGATGCCAATTAAAATTATATATGTTTAGTATTCCTCAAATATTAAAAAAATAAGTAATTATGAATACTGTAAAAAATTTAATATTCTTATTAATGATCCTGGGATTGCTTAATTCTTGCGGATCCGGGGGAAATGCTCCAAAAGAAGCAGCAGCTAATGATAATAATGGCTGGGTTTCTCTTTTTGATGGCACAACAGCTTCAGGATGGAGAGGCTATAATGCTCCGGCTTTTCCCAATGCCTATTGGGAAATTGTGGATGGTTGTTTTCATTGTCGCGGAATCGGGAACGGGAATATGACAAATACAGACATTATTACAGAAAAGAAATATAGTAATTTTGAATTATCGCTTGAGTGGAAGATATCAGAGGGTGGAAACAGCGGGATCTTTATCTTTGCCCGCGAAATTCCTGAAACGCCAATATATATGACTGCTCCGGAAATGCAGGTTCTGGATAATGTAAAGCATCCTGATGCAAAGATGGGTGTTGATGGGAACAGGCAGGCAGGTTCATTATACGATATGATACCCGCAGTACCGCAAAACGCCAAACCTGTTGGAGAATGGAATCAGGTGGTGATAAGAGTTGACCAGGGAAATGTTGTCTTCAGACAGAATGGCGAAAATGTTGTTTCTTTTACCATAGGAACCGATGAGTGGAGACAACTGTGTGCCAACTCTAAATTTAAAGACTGGGAATGGTTTGTTAATCTTCCCAAAGAAGGCCATATAGGTCTGCAGGATCATGGTTTTGAGGTCTGGTATAGAAATATAAAAATAAAAGAATTATAAACTGACTTGTCTGAATACCTGCAGTTTCTATTTCTTATCTATTGAACAAAAAAACATATATTATATATATTCGGCCTACTGCGTTTTAAACGATTGAGGGTGAGTGCTTAGTTTTACTGATATATAAACTTCAGTAATCCGGATATCTTTTGGTTGTCTTTTAAGGCTATGATAACAACTTTCTTATGCAACTTCCCTCATTCCCATTATGCAATCCTGGATCAATTCATCAAGACTCACGCCCAGCATGGAAGCCCCTTTTTCTATTACTGAGCGATCAACACCAGCAGCAAACCTCTTGTCGTTCCATTTTTTCTTAACCGACCTTACTTCAAGGTCCATTACACTCCTGGATGGTCTGACCAAAGCACTGGTAACAACAAGTCCCGTCAACTCATCTATGGCATACAATGTTTTTTCAAGCAAAGTAACAGGTTCAACATCAGTTACAATACCCCATCCATGACTCATGACAGCCCGGATATATTCTTCCGGCCATTTGTTTTCCTCAAGAATTTTTTTTGTCATAGCACAGTGCTGGTCAGGATATTTTTCATAGTCCAGATCATGTATCAATCCTATCAAACCCCATTTTTCTTTATCTTCTCCATGCTTCCCTGCCATATATCTCATTACACCTTCCACTGCAAAAGCATGCTTTAAAAGACTTTCGGATTTGTTGTATTTCTTTAATAATTCTAAAGCTGATTCCCTATCCGGCGTATTTTGTTTCATATCAGTAACTGGTATTAAAATTGCAGAAAAACATAAACTTTATTTTCTCATATTTATTACCGGGATAGTTTTTGATT
This sequence comes from Bacteroidota bacterium, assembly GCA_012729475.1. Taxonomy (GTDB): domain Bacteria; phylum Bacteroidota; class Bacteroidia; order Bacteroidales; family VadinHA17; genus LD21. The sequence continues at coordinate 20,959 of JAAYDB010000043.1, read as the reverse complement.
TTCCCTGAATTGTCAGTCTGAGATAGTAAATACCCGGAACGAGCCATCTGTTCCTGATAATTGTTTCATTCATACCGGAAGTAACAGGTAATTCCATTTCATAAATAGTATTACCTGTTGAATTAATAAGACTTATCCGGGCAATATCATCAATTTCGGAATTGATCACAAGATTCAGTTCATCACTAAAAGGATTGGGATATGCAATGACCGCTTCGTCAGCAACATTGTTTTCAATAACCACCGACAAAGTATCATTCAGGAAGTTTTCGTCATTATTATTGTATGAATAGACAACTAAACTGTATTTCCCATATCTGGACATATTTACCATAGTATTGAAAGTGACAGATATAGAATCGAATGAAGGATAAAGAATTTCATTGAAATGCTGCTCTGTAGCAGGTCCGTCATTGAGCCTGTATGCAAGATTAAAACCATATATTGTATCAGGACCAATATTCAGTACTTTGACTGTTACATTTTCCCGTCCTAAATTATCTTTCCGGGCAGGAGACACTATTCTACCTGTTATTAAATCTTTTTCAATATATTGTACTGTGCTTGTCTTTGCAAAGTCTATCATGTCGATCATAGCATAGTCATTTCCTTCTGATATTGATATATCTTTGCTATAAATCCATTCCATCTTGTTAAATCCTGAAGGTATTCCAATGGTTTTTTTCTCCCATCCTGTTTCTCCTGATTTCCGGAACACCTCTACATCATTTAGTTTAAAGATCAGGTAATCACAATTCTTTTCGGAAGAAACCTTATAGGAAAAACTAAGAGAATCATCCATTTGGTACCATGTTTTCATTATCAGTGATGAGGAGTTGTTATGAGAAATTATTCCCGACCTGGCAGCCATTATTCCGTCAACAGTGCCTGATTCAGTTATTATCCATGGAACTGAACTGATATTGATCCATGGGAACAGGGTAAACGATTCTAATTCAAAAGATTCTCTTACACGTCCTGTTCTGAAAGAAAATCTTTTGTTGGAAAAGTATGGATCACAGTCCAGAGAAGCATCAAAAGATATAGTTGTTCCGTAATTGATAAAGGAAGATAATCTGACAAGAATAGCTACATCGGATATTTCACCGGGAAGAAGATCACCTGAATTTTTGGTTGGTTCAAGTATTGTAAAACCGGCGTCAGAGCTGCTGATAACCAAATCTCCTGAAATATGACTGCTGCCGTTATTGCGCACCCTGAAAACAAGTTTGAAGGTCTCTCCGGCATCAGCAATGAAATCTCCGTTCCCTGTTTCTGTATCATTGATGATACAGCTTAATATGTCAAGAACAGGAGCATGTGTTTCTATATCAATCTTGTATGTTTTTTCAGTATAGGTATCTTCCAGAATAAGGTCAAAGGTTATTATACCATTGTCAGGAATCTCTTCAGTAACGTGAAATTCAAGAATGTCACTGACAGTAATTTCATTTCCTGCTTCAAGTGTCCCTATAAAAGCAGTACCGTTGATTATATAGGCCCACTCTGATGTTGAAGTTATGCGGGCAGTCAGATTGGTAGCATCCGTTGATCCGAAATTTTTGATAGTCAGATTCAGATAAACCTGTTCACCATAGTCAGCATTACCATCATTATTTCCTTTGATATCATTGATCTCTGTATTTGTGAGACTTATGAATTCTTCATTTATTTCTGAAAAATAGATAACTTTTGTAAGAGGTTTTTTATTCTGTCCTGTAATAACTATCAGACAAGAATCTCCTTTATCAGCAGGAAGGTCAAGGGTTATGGAACCTGAGGGACTGGCATGTGATGCATCCCATAGAGTATCAAAAGAGGATACAGCCAAATAAGAAAATGGTTCTGCAATGAATGACCAGGAAGTAATATCTTCAGGTAAATGGTCAGGTAATGCGATTGAAAACTGTCCGGGAGTACCAATGAATGGTATCAGACTTGGGTCACCAACCAGATTATAGGTTTCCCAGTAATATTTTTTTCTTGAACTTGTGCTTGAGGTAACTGCAAGATTACCTGCATAATTAACCTGGCCCATTGTAAAATACCAGTCAGATGCTTTTTCTCCGTTGGTGTGAAACAAGCGGTCGTAAAAGCCAGGACCTGTTGTCTCGTATGTCGGATTTTCTGAAGGCGTTCCTACACCAACTGACCAGTAATAATCCTCAAACCAGTATGAATCACTTGAACAACCAATAAATCCAATAGCACCTTTATCTTTCGAAACAACCATCCGGTTCCCCAATGAGGTCATATTATACCTGGAGGTAAAACAGGAATTACTGACAACAAAGGGATACATATCATTATTAGTGAGTTTTGAGATATCTGATGTGTCGATGCCAATATGTAACCACCCGGTAGGTGAGCCGTGGCCCGAGTAATTCATGAATGATATGCCTCTGTTTATTATTTTTATTACAGAATCTTTATGTTCCTGTTCTTTTTGAGGGTAATAAAAATGATATTCATTTATATTGTTTTCCGGTATCAGGTAATTAGTTACCGCATATCTGACCTGCCCGTTCATAAAGCTTGCATAACTGGCGTCATAACCGGTTGTTGCCAGACTATTGGAATAAAAGTTGTTTGTGTCGGCAAATTCAAATTTTTCGTATTGTATAATTTTCTTAACAACAGATTTCAATTCTGATGTGTCTTTTACCGGAAGCCTTCCCACGAACATTTCCGGAATGTAATCACCATTACCATCAAATTCCGCATAATAAAGATCTGTAATATTTGTTGAACCATCTGACAAAGGTATTACTGAAACATCTCCTATTATTAACAGGTAATCGGGAGGAGGCCTTTCTCCTGAGGAATTATAGATATCTGTAATAGTGGTTTTTATTTCACTAAAGCTGACACCTGCATATTCTGAACCTCTGTACAGGATATCAAGATCGAATCCTTTTTGTCTTTTCCATCTGATCAGTGGATCAAGTGATTGTGAGAATGAAGTATCAGTAAGGATTATCATCCTCACGGGTTGGTCAGAATATCCGGTGATAAAATCTGACTGGTAATAATTTGATAAGCCTTTACTTAAAATTCCACTGAAAGCAATAGTTTCAGGTAAATATTGTTCCGGGCCGGTAAAGATGATTTCTATTTCCATGGAGGTAATAACCTCCAGAAGATTTTTCCGGGGATCATATCTTATCGGAAACACCATAAGATTTGCCAGATTTTTTCCTCTTACCCTGCCTGCTGGCTCTATTTTTACCGTATCCGGGTTAAGCAAGCCCCGGATTGAATATGTTGTTTCATCAATTACAAATGGCTTTTTATCACGGGGAGTTTTAGTATCTCCTTCCTGTGCAGGGTATAGGATGCCTTCAATATTACTTTTGCGGGGAACAATGGTTTTTGACCTTATTGCTGCAATCCTTATTTTACAGGAGAAATTATCAGGAATGGTAATCAGACGTGAAAATACCGGCAATTCAGGCTGACCAATTTCCGTAGTCGGAACATGCCCTGGTATACTGATACGGAAATACTTTCCTTGTTCATTTGATAATACTTCCAAATCCAGATCAGATATTGAGTAGTTGATCTTAATAGAATTAACAGAAGGTCTTATCTGGTTAACCGCCCGGTTTCCTTCAAAATGAAACCTGTGATTTGCTGCTGGCTGGCAATTTACATATAGCGATAAACCAAGAAGAATGATAAGTAATCCGGCTTGTTTATCTTTCCCTGAACCCATCAGTGTTAATAAAGTAACGCTGTAACCTAAATACCTGCGGCAAGTTATAAATTTTTATTTTTAAAACGCAGATACGACGAATATATTTGACCAGTAAGACATATATACTGTCTGACATATTGTTTTAGTACCTGATTTTTCCGCTTATAGATACTGACAGTGTTCAGCAAAAACAATCATATTATTATCCATGAGTGATATAGAAGTTATTTTTTATGCTGTAAGGTTTTTTGATTAAAAACAGAAAAGCTTATCTTTATGTCATGATAATTATTAAGATACTGAGTTTTATTCTTTTTGCTATGACAACACAGGCTTTTTCGCAAGATCATCCTGCTGTTGATATAATCAGTACGGATGCAGGAGATGTTGAAATGCATTTTATTGGGCATGGATCGCTGATGTTTCAGGTCAATGATTTTCGTATATATATTGATCCGGTGAGGTCAATAGGAAATTATGACATTTCTAAGAAGGCTGATCTGATTCTGGTTACTCACGAACATTCCGATCATCTTGATCCGGAACTCATAGAAGATCTGAGAAAACCCGGAACCATTGTGATGGTTAATAAGAATACAGCTTCTCGTGTAAAGGGAGCAAAAGCTTTGGAGGCCGGAGATGTGGAAAATATCAATGATATCATTGTTGAAGCTGTGCCTGCCTATAATATTGTAAATATGCGTTCACCAGGGCAGCCTTTTCATCCAAAGGGGGTGGGTAACGGGTATATCCTGACAATTGGCAACAAGAGGATCTATATAGCCGGAGACACAGAGAATATACCGGAAATGAAAGCTTTAAAAGATATTTATGTAGCTTTCCTTCCCATGAATCTGCCATATACAATGACTCCGGAAATGGTTGCTGATGCAGCCCTTGCTTTTAAACCACACATCCTTTACCCATATCATTACAGTAATACTAATACCGATGAACTGGTTAAGTTGCTTAAAGACAACAGTATAGAGGTGAGGATAAGAAACCTTCAATAATAATTGTGCAGACAGATTGCTCACAGAGATAAAATAAAAACTATTATTTTTGTCTTTTTGCTTGGTGGACACATTTTTAAAACCCGATAATAACAAAAACTAAATATTATGAAACAAATATCGCGAAGAGGATTTCTCCGGAAAGGAATAGCCGGAGCCGGAGCACTGGCTGTTTCTCCTGTATTGACTGCATCAACAATTGCCGCAGATGAAAGGAATATAATATACAGAACTCTTGGAAAAACCGGACTTAAAATACCTGTGGTCAGTTTTGGAGTCATGAGATCAGATAACCCGAATTTATGCAGGGCAGCTCACGACAAAGGAATGAAATTATTTGACACTGCCAACGGATACCTCGGAGGAAACAGCGAAACTATGCTGGGAAACCTCTTTAAGGATTACCCCCGTGATTCATTCCTAATCTCTACAAAAGTTAAACCAGGTACGGGACAGAACGGAGAACCCACTAATGATACAACCCCTGAAAAATTCCTTGAACTTTTTAATATCAGTATGTCGCGATTGAAACTGGATTATGTCGATATACTATATGTCCATGATATCACTAACCCTGTGTTATTTGATTATAAGCCGATTATGGAAACTGTTAAAAAACTTAAAAAAGATGGTAGAATTAAATTCATAGGTTTTTCTACTCACAGGAATGAGGCACAAGTGATTGATGCCGCAGCAAATTATGATATGTGGGACGTTATACTGACGCAATATAATTACCGGCTGTCTTATCTTACTGAATTACAAAATGCCATAAAAAAAGCCGCAGGAGCGGGAATAGGTATTGTAGCAATGAAAACTATGGCAGGAGGTGGGTTTCTGGACAGAGAGAGGAAGCAACGCATGAATACAACTGCTGCCCTTAAATGGGTTCTCTCAAATCCTGATATTCATACTACGATCCCCGGAATGACCAATTTTGATGAACTGGAAGAAAATGCAAAGGTGATGCAGGATATTACACTTACAGATCAGGAGAAAAATGATCTGGTGGCATCAAATGCCACACCAGGTCTGTTGTGCTCCGGATGCAAAAAATGCCTTGAGGAATGTCCGAAAAACGTTGATATACCTTATCTTATGAGAGCTTATATGTATGCATACGGATATGCTAATCCGGCAATGGCAAAAGATTTACTCAACCAAATGGAAATTAAAAATAATCCATGTGGCGATTGTGATGTTTGTACAGTGGAATGTACAAGAAATTTTGCTGTAAAAGACAAGATAAGTGATATTACCAGGCTTGTAGATATACCCTATGATTTCCTCGCCTGAAAAGCACACGACATAAAATAAATATATGAAAAACAAAATTCTTATTAGTGTTCTGTTAATGCTTTATTCCTCCGGCCTGCTGGCTGAAGATATTGTATTACCTGAGCTTAAGGGATTCCGAAAGCTTACAAAGTACCCTGTTTACACAGCAGAGACCTTATGGGATTTTATTAATGGTGCAGCTAATGGATACCTTGAACTGGGATTCATTGATCTGCATGTAGCGGAATATAAAAAAGGAAAAGATATAATTAAGCTTGAAGTTTATCGTCATAGTGATCATACATCGGCCTTTGGTATATATGCCTCTGAAAGGACTACTTCCTATGATTTCATAAAGATTGGAGCGCAGGGTTATAAGACTGAAGGTTCTGTGAATTTCTTTAAAGGTAATTACTATGTTAAAATCAGGACTTTCTCAGATAAATCCAAAATTATTGATGCTGTGGAAACACTGGCACGAAGAGTGGAGACAATGCTGGACGGTTCTGATGAAATGCCTGAATTGCTCTCATTGTTTCCGGATGAAGGGAAAAAAATAAATGAAGAGAACTATATTAATGAAAGTGTTCTGGGACATTCATTCTTGAATAATGCATTCAAGGCCCTTTATCAGACAGGTAATGATGTTTTCGGAGTTTATCTCTTCAAATTCAGATCGGCTGGAGAAACATACGAAACTGCCAGTAGATATTTGTCTTCAGCAGGAATAGAAACAGAAAGTGAAGAGAGCGGCAAGTTTGCTTTTTCAGATGGATATAACGGTAATATTTTTATTGCCTGGAAAGGTGATATGATGGTAGTTATTTCAGATCTTGCAAAAGATCAGGCCGATATAGCTGATATATATACATCTGCTATTCTGAAATAGCTGATCAGGAATACCAGGGTCTTGTCCGCTTTCCCGGCTGAGACAGGATTTCACATGCAATATTTACATCATCTATTATCTGGAAGTCGAACATACCAACACAAATAAAATCAGCGCCGTTTTCAAATACAAACCGGAAAGCCCCTTTAGGAGCAATAGCACCACCTGCCAGCACCTTAAAGGCTATCCATGGCTTTTTTACTTTTGCCATTGTTTCAGCTGTCTTTTCAGGAAAAAGATCGAATATGTTGTCATGGATCATATTATGGTCAACTGATTTCTTAATATCTACACTAAATGGTACTCTGTTTTCAACAGGATGAGCTGACCAGTAGTTGTCGTGGTGAAAAGTCTTTACATAATAGTCGTTTGGTATTTTTTCTTTTTCACATATTTCGATGACCTCAATAGCATGGCAGCCAACACCAGCAAGGTATCCTTTATTTTTAATGTATTCGACAGCAGTTGCAATCTGCGAAATCTTACCATCTCTTACATAACGGTCAGCGTAACCTCCTTGTATATACAGAGATGTAGCTCCTGAGTCAATGGCTCTGTTGATGTCACCGTAAAAATCACTTACCCTCAGATCAGTCTGGCATATTGACTGCATCCTGCCATTATAAAGTTTAAGGTATTTATTGAAAAGAGGATAGTTCTGTGTAGTGAGAAAAACAGTGTTAATACCAGCCATTTCCGCGAGATGAAATGTTTCAAGAATTTTCTGGTCAGTATTGTAGGCCTTGAACAGGGTATTTGCATAAATGAGATCCCGGGAATGAGCATATCCGCTGATAAGATTACATCCCATGATCAGTTTACTTATCTCCATATCTCCTATCCTGCCTTTTGGTAATTCATATTTCAGATCCTGAATGCGCTTAAAGGTAACCCTTGGCATTGTTGCACTTGATACAGCATCAACACCGGGTTCCGGAGAATTTTTTAAGAAAGCACCAGCAAAACCTGCAAGAAAGGGTAAGCCAGCCAGCCCTTTAAGTAATTCTCTTCTTGTACTGTTTCCTGTAGATAAAAGCTCCTTTTCTTCTGATTCAGCAGATCCTTTCATGTCATTGCTGAATAATAATCTGTCCAGACCCAGAAATTGTCCCGATCTGGAAAAAGCAATGAGAAGCAGACAAAATATTTCAATGAGATTTCTGTTGACTATCAGGTAATTGCCATCAGTGATCGCACCATAGGCATAATCACCCAAAGGGGGATAGGCTAAATAATATAAAAGAAGCATAGCTATTCCTGTCCAGGAGGCAATCCTGGTAAAAAAACCGACCATCAGGGCAAAGCCGGTGAGTGTCAGTCCCCATGCGTTCAGTGAATCAACAATCTGTAAAATGATATCACTTTCAGCCATCCTGCGAAATAAATCACCAAAAATCCATCTCGACCCTTCCAGATAAGGTCTGGCTGACCAGTCAGGATTTAATAACTTTATTAAACCCTCATATAAAAAATGCCATCCCAGAATTATTCTCAAAAATGCTATTAGGACAGGGATGGGTTTATTTCTTGAAAATAAACTGTTCATTTTACATAAATCATTACAATACAATGCACAGACATATAAGACTGTGATCATTGATAAATATACAAAAAATGCAGATTTTGGTCTTACTTATTGTAAAAGATGCTCTTTTGATGAGATAATTTCCTTTAGCTCTTCATACGTTCTGGTGACCGGCAGATCACTATTGTCCTTTATCACATTTTCCGGAGGCCTGAAAAGTATGCCTGCATCTGAATTCCGTAGCATGGATATATCGTTATACGAATCTCCTACTGCAACGACTTTATAGTTAAGATTATGTAATGCTTCTGTGACTTTCCTTTTACCATCGCTCTGCCGCAGATTGTAATTTGTGATATTACCGTCCTGGTCAATAGTAAGAGAATTACATAGGAGAGTGGGACGACCCAGTTTTTCCATTAAAGGATCAGCAAACTCAATAAAAGTATCCGATACTATTATCAGCCCTGTTCTTTTTTTGATCCAGGAGATAAAATCCACAGCACCAGGTAAAGGATCAATACCTTTAATCACTTTTTGAATATCGTGAATTGTAAGCTTGTTTTGACGAAGAATATCCAGCCTTCCTTTCATCAGTACATCATAGTTATTGATGTCTCGTGTAGTGAGCTTTAATTCTTCTATACCCGTAGCCAGTGCTACATTTATCCAGATTTCGGGGACAAATACTCCTTCTAGATCAGAACATAAAATATACATACTTATCTGGTGTTATTTTTTTTGTTTCAGGATGAAATTACTGAGTTCACTGTAATCATTCTCAAGTTCAGTAAAATTCTCTTCAATGTTTTCGATTCTGCTTAGCTGAACCGGTATGTCAGGTGATATTCCCAGGATTTTTACGATTTCGTCCCTGAATTTTGAGGGATGTGCTGTTTCAAGAGAGATGTATATAGTGCTGTCTGTCTCAGATGCACCGGCCTTCTCCCGGAACATTTCCATTCCTCTCCAGGCAACTGCCCCATGAGGTTCAATTATGCGTCCATAATTCTTATAAAAAGCTGCAATTGTTTTACGTGTCTCTTCATCTGTGATGCTGAAACCTGCAAAATCTCTGATCATATTGCTAAAATCCGGACTCTCCGTAATTTCACCTTCCCTGTTCATCATTCCACCGTATAACGCAATTATTCTGGCCATATTACTGGGATGTCCAACATTCATTGCACTGGAGATACAATTTATTGACGGATCAATAATATTATAAATACCACTCTGCAAATATTTCGGCACTTCATCATTTTCGTTAGCAGATATAATGAATTTTTTAACGGGCAACCCCATGTTTCTGGCAAGTATCCCCCCCATAAGATTACCGTAGTTACCTGAAGGAACACTGAAAATAACAGAGTCATCGGTATTTGCAGCAATTCTTGACCAGGAATAGAAATAATAAACCGACTGAGGAAGCAATCTGCCAATATTAATAGAATTGGCAGATGTCAGGCAACATTCTGAAAGAGACACATCGAGAAACGCCTTTTTGACCAGTCGCTGACAATCATCGAACTTTCCATTTATCGCAACAGCTTTAATGTTTTTATTAAGAGTTGTCATTTGTTTTCGCTGATAACCAGTTATTTCTTTCGCAGGGAATAACACAATGACATCTATATTCTTTATTCCGTAAAAGGCATTTGCCACCGCACTTCCCGTATCTCCTGAAGTTGCTGTGAGTATAGTGAAATGACGGTTTTCAATTGATATATAATAACTCATAAGTCTGGCCATCATCCTGGCAGCAAAATCCTTAAACGATAGTGTAGGACCCTGGTCCAGCCTCAGAATATATGTTCTGTCGAAGATTTTTTCGACCGGGATATCAAAATTGTAAGCATCAAGACATAGTTCAAGTAATTTTTTACTCTCAATTTCACCGGATAGAAAGCTATTTAATATGCGGTATGCAACATGTGGATAATCAAGAGAAAACAAGCTCTCTATATCTTCTTTTCCAAGTGAAGGAATAATGTCGGGCACATATAAGCCACCGTCCGGTGCAAGTCCTTTCAGGAGAGCTTCTCCGAAACTAACCTCCGGAGCTTTTCTGTTCGTTGAATAGTATTTTATTGAATCTTTTTCCAAGGATATTTATGTTTCAGTATTTTTATTATTCACTAATTATACATTCATAACCCTCATTAAGTCTGCGAAAACGCCTGCAGCTGTGACATCTGCACCTGCTCCGTACCCCTTGATGACCATTGGAAGCTCTTTGTATCTTTCGGTAGTTAGTAGAACAATATTATTACTTCCTTCCAGATTATAGGAAGGATGGTCGTGGTCGACAGCAATCAGTCCAACCTTAGCCTTCCCGTCTTCCAAAGTAGCAGTGAATCTCCATTTTTTATTTTGTTTAATGAGATCTTTTCTCTTCTTTTCAAAATCATCGTCAAGCCTGGCAACACTTTCGTAGAACTCATTCAAATCACCTTCGAAACATTCATCCGGGAGGAAAGTGATGACTTCAACATCTTTTTGTTCTATTTTGTAACCTGCTTCGCGTGACAGGATCAGTATTTTTCTTACCACATCGGTGCCACTCAGGTCTATCCTGGGATCAGGTTCTGAATATCCCTTTTCTCTTGCTTTGCGTATAGCTTTACTAAGAGGTAATTCGCTGCTTAACTCATTAAAGATGAAATTCAGTGTGCCAGATAGTACAGCTTCAATTTTATGTATTTTGTCACCACTCAATATCAGATCACTGATCGTTTTGATAATCGGAAGGCCTGCACCTACAGTGGTCTCATACATGAAACGTACTCCTTTTACACTTGCTATATTTTTTAAACGTAAGTAATACTCATAAGCAGAGGAACAAGCTATTTTATTTGCTGTTACTACTGAAACATAACCTGACAATAGTTCTGAATATTGTGATGCAACCTTCGCATCAGCCGTGCAATCGATGAAAACAGAATTTCTGAGATTCATTTTCTTTATCTCCTGGACAAAGGTGGCAATATCAGCTTTTATACCTTCTTCTTTCAGTGATTCTTTGCAGGAATCAAAAGTTAAATCTCCTGAGCTGATAAGCATTCTGCTGGAATTGGTTATTCCTTTCAGGTTGACTTTAAGGTTATGATCTGAAAAAAGAATTTTGTACTGTTGCTGAAGTTGCTTTATCAGGCTGGATCCTACAAGTCCTGTCCCTGCAATAAAAATATTCATTTCATTGTAGGCAGAAAGGAAAAATCCATCGTGGATTACATTTAGGGCTTTTTTAAGGTTCTTGTTCTTTATGACAACAGAAATATTCAATTCCGATGACCCTTGTGCAGTAGCTACTACATTAATACCGTTTCTCCCGAGCGATTTAAAGAGAGTGGCTGATATACCCGGAGTGTTTTTCATTTTTTCTCCTACAATCGCAATTATTGACATATTTTTCTCGACAGTAATCTTCAACTCGCTGTTTTGTCTTATTTCTCTTTCGAACTCATCACTGATGGCTTCAAAAGCAGCATTTGAAGCTTCGGGCTTCACTGCGAATGTGATGGAATATTCCGATGATGCCTGTGTGATGAGTATAATGTTTATCTCATTTTTGGCCAGTGCGCCAAAAAGTCTTGACGATGTGCCTGTTACTCCAACCATGGCAGGCCCCTGCAGGGTTATGAGATCAATATGATCAATGGAAGATATCCCTTTTATCGGACTGCGACTGTCGTCTGAAGACTTATGACTTATAATTGTGCCACTGGCTTCCGGATTAAAAGTATTATGAATTGCTACCGGGATATTGGCTTTAAAAACCGGACGAAGAGTAGGTGTATAAACTACTTTTGCACCAAAATGCGAAAGCTCCATGGCTTCCGAATATGTCAGGCTTTCAATAGTGTAGGCTTTTTCAACTTTCTTTGGGTCAGCAGTCATAAAACCATCTACATCAGTCCATATCTCAAGTACCTCTGCATTAAGAGCAGCAGCAAGTATTGCAGCAGTATAATCTGATCCTCCTCTGCCGAGTGTAGTGGTTTCTCCCTTATTGTTGCTTCCTATGAAACCGGGAACGATAGTGAGCTGTTTTTTTCCCGATATTCTCTGCTTAATGAGCTTTTCAGTTTTATTAAAATCAATAAGGGGGGATTGATTTCGTGAATCGGTTATAATGATCTCACGTGCATCAATATATTCAGCTTCAGGGAATAAACTGCTTACAATAAGGGATGATATTCTTTCGCCGCTGGCAAGAACCTGATCAGAAGAATGCTTCGTAAGCTCACGAAGTAGATAAATACCCTTGTATATCTCCCTAAGTTCAGCCGAAATATTTTCCACAGCGTCAAGAACCTTCTTCTGAATAGTCTTATCCCCGATAAGCTTTATGGCAAATTGCCTGTGTTTTTCATTTATTTCCTCAAGAAGGGTCTTGTATTCATTATTACCTGAAGAAGCAAGTTCAGATATCCTGCATAGCTTGTCTGTAACTCCGCCGAAAGCAGAAACAACAATAACACATGGGAGATTCAGGGAGTCAATAATGCCTTTTACCCTGAGAATCATATCAGGATTACCTATTGATGTACCTCCGAATTTTAAAACTTTCATTTTTTAAGAGTTTTTACTTAAAGAGACTGTCTCAATTGTCCCTTATACTTTTCCACCTTATCTTTAATGTCAGGTATTACAGAATGACTTGCATACCCCATTATCGATTAATGGATGAAGAGTAATTAAACCGCTTTTAAGACATTCTCAACAAAGGTGCAAAAGTAATAAAAATCAAGACAGACTTGGTTACTGGCTATATTTAATTAATAGTATAACCAAATTCCATGCAAGTATAAATAACAGACTCTCTATAATAATGATCTTAACAAGAAGGAGTCTTTCTAAGCAATTGTATGTCAATTTTATAGTTTATAAGTACAAATCGCTACCAACTGAACTGACACTGACAGTAAAAAATAACTGTCTGCCAGAACTAATCCTGTTGTGTCTTCCGAGAGATTTTTCTGTTTTTTTAAATGCTGTTATTTGGCGACTCTTTCAAGCCATTTTACCATAAACAACATTGTAAACATTGAAAGCATACAGGCAATAACAAAAACAGACCATGTAAGCCATATCGGAACATTATCGTATAGTACGGCTCCGATAAATAATAACTGATTTCCTATTGCTGTAGCGCCAAGCCATCCTCCCTGCATAATTCCCTGGAATTGAGGTGGTGCAACTTTTGAAACAAATGATATTCCCAGTGGGCTTATAAACAATTCAGCAACGGTCAGAATAAAGTAAGTACCTATAAGCAGAAAAGGGGTAACGCGTTGTGCATCAGGAAGACCACCCATAGCGTCTACTTCCTGTTTTAACGGAAGATTCAGGGATCCCAGTGTCATTACAACATAGGCTAATGCTGCAATGAACATACCAATAGCAATTTTTCTTGGAGTGGAGGGTTCTTTGTCACGAGCCCTGAGGTACCCGAAGATTGCCATTATGACAGGTGTAAGTAAGACTATAAAGAGAGGATTTATAGACTGGAAGATCTCGGCACCTTCTATCACTACAAAACCGAGATTTATACTGATGCCGCTAAGATCTGTATAGTCTTTCGCAAAGTAAGTAAGAGTAAGACCATTTTGATGGAATGAGAACCAGAAGAAGATAACTATTCCAAAAACTGCAAACAAGGCATACAGCCTTTGACGTATTTCTTTCAAATTCATTTCAACAGCAGAAGGATCAACAGATTTTACTTTTGCTGGTGCAGGATTTGGCATTCTGTTTTTGTTAAAAACATATACAGCAAGAGAAATAAGCATTGCCAATACCGATACTCCAAAGGCATAATGGAAACCTTTGGTAAAGACGTCAAGATAACTATTGGCGAAAGTAGTAATATCTGTGAGAGGAGCCCCTGAAACTCGTTCAGCAAGCATGGCAAGTCTTTCTCCTGCTTCCGGAGTTAATGTTCCGGAAAGATGTGAATGACATAATTCCGGGAGTGTTGCATTGTATTCAAATCCAAACCTGGCAAGCCATATATTCCTTATTGCAATAGCAATAAGCGGAGCAAAAAGTGCTCCTACATTAATGAACATATAAAAAATGGAAAAACCAGAATCTCTCATTTTTCCATAAGTTTCATTGTCATACATTTGTCCGACAACAGCTTGAAGGTTGCCTTTAAACATACCATTTCCAAAGGCAATAGTCAAAAGGCCAAAACATGAAAGAATGAGGAACAATGTCTTATTAGGCACAGGAGTAGGAGTAGGGAAAGCTATTATTAAATAGCCTGTTGCCATAATAATGAGACCGGCAAGAATAGTGGTTTTATATTTTCTTGTACGGTCAGCAATCAATCCACCGGCAAAAGCCAGTATGTAAATGGAAAAATAAAATATGGAATATATTAAGCCGGCATCAGTACCGCTTAATCCAAATTTGGCCTGTAAAAACAATACAAGTATTGCCATCATCGTATAGAAGCCAAACCGCTCTCCCATATTTGCCAGCGCTGCGGCCAGCAGTCCTTTAGGATGATTCTTGAACATTGAGTATTGTATTAGTTTATAAATAAATAACAGGTCAGTTACATGTCTGATCTGTAATGTAATAATTACCTTCTTCAGGACGAACTGATAACTGATAGTGAACAAATATATTAATCTTTTTTTATTAATGGCTGAAGAGATTAATTTTGTAGTTCATTGTATTTGACGTTATGAAAATATTCCGGAGTTCAGAAGTAAAAAAAATAGATGAATACACTGTCAAACATGAACCTGTTCTTCCTGAAGATCTGATGGAACGGGCTGCCTCAAAGTTGTTTGAGTGGTATGCAAAAAGGTTTCCGGTAGCTGTTCCCGTTTATCTGTTTGCCGGACCAGGAAATAACGGCGGAGACGGTCTTGCACTTGCCAGAATTATGGCGGACAAATCATATAAACCCAAAGTCTTTTATGTCGATATTGGTGGAAGTATATCACCTGTCTGGAAAAACAAAAAGGATAGGCTGATAAATGAAACAAATGTACCTTTCAGTGTGATAAAAGGAATACAGGATTTTCCCGGAATTAATAAGGGAGAAGTTATAATAGATGCTATTTTCGGATCAGGCCTCACACGACCTGTTGAAGGTCTTGCCGGTGAAGTTGTCAGTAAAATTAACCATACAGGTGCAACAGTCATTTCAGTTGACATTCCTTCCGGCTTATTTGGTGAAGATAATTCTGTGAGTATTCCGGAAAATATCATTAAAGCAGATTATACTCTTAGCTTTCAGTTCCCGAAATTATCTTTTATGTTCCCTGAAAACGAAAAATATACAGGAGAATGGGCTGTCCTCCCTATAGGTCTTCATCAGGATGTTATTAACAGGATGGATACGCCATGGATATTTATTGATAAGGATATAGTCCTTCCCTTTATTAAAAAAAGGAATAAATTTGACCACAAGGGTAATTATGGCCATGCACTGCTTACCGGTGGTTCATATGGTAAAACAGGAGCCATTGCACTGGGAGCAAAAGCTGCATTACGTACCGGAGCAGGTCTTTTATCATGTCACATCCCTTCTTCCGGTAATATTATTCTCCAGACATATATCCCTGAAGCAATGGTTATCAATGATAAATCGGATAAAATTATAACAGAAAAGATTGTTACAGATAGATATAATGCTCTTGGTATTGGTCCGGGAATGGGCACCGAACAGGAAACACAGGAGGTCTTTCATGAAATGATCAAACAGAGCGAAAAAAAAATCGTTATAGATGCTGATGGCCTTAATATACTCTCAATGAACAAGGATTGGTTTTTTGAGCTGCCTCATGAAGCCGTGCTGACACCTCATCCGAAAGAATTTGAACGGCTGGCAGGAAGTTCATCTGACGGTTATGCCCGCCTGATGAAACAGATGGAATTTGCACAAAAATACAAGTGTATTGTGGTGCTCAAGGGAGCTTACACTTCAGTGGCTTCTCCCGGTGGAAAGGTTTGGTTTAACAGTTCTGGAAACCCGGGAATGGCAACTGCAGGAAGTGGAGATGTTCTTACAGGAATGATACTTTCTTTCCTGGCACAGGGATACAATGCCCTTGCAGCAGCATTAACCGGTGTTTTTATTCATGGACTGGCAGGCGATATTGCTGCAGAAAGAATATCCGGAGAGTCCCTCATTGCTTCTGATATAGTTGATTCTGTCGGAGAAGCCTTTAAAAAAATACGAAGGTGAAAGACATAGTCTGTTGAAATAATAAAACCATAGTAAAAGGGGTTATATTGTATGCTTATTATAATTGAAATAAACAGTATAGTATTTTATTACAACATTCATCAGATATAATGATGTTGTCGGTATCTGCGTTTTATTCATAAAAATTCTGAAAGGATGAAAAAACTATTTCCAGTTATTTTATTAATGCTCACTTTATTTGCAGCTTCATGTGCTTCTTTCAAAAAACAACAGACAGAAGTACCCTTTATCACTCCGCTTTCAGATACTGTAAGCCTGAGGCCTGGAACAATTATTTATGCACTTCCCTTGACTGTTTTTACTGTCAGTGTAGAGATGGAAAGAACTATTGATATACCAGGCCCATATGCCAGGTATGCTGAAGAACTTCTTGGACTTGAAAATGTGATAATGCATGAAGATGAATACTGGTCTGTAAAGGATATTAAAATCCATTCTCATGAGGAAGTTGATCCTTCAGAGTTTTATGTTATCGAAAGCAATACATTGCAGCAAACTAACATACTGGCCTTGAAAGAGAGCGGACTGATCCTTGATATTGGACCTGCATTGAATCAGTATGATGGTATGTTGGTAAATGACAAAGAATTGGATTTTTCACAATTCCATTCTTTTGATCTAGGATCCGATGAATACTACCGGACATCCACAGATACTGCTTTTCAGAGGATAAAAATGAATGAACAATATATCAGAATACCGTATACTGTTGACCGGAAAAATAAATTGACTACAGAGCAATTGGCAGAGAGAGCTGCAAAACGACTGATGGACCTCAGAGAAGGGAAATTTATGGTTTTGATAGGGGAAGCAAATGTATTTCCCCAGGATGTGGCAGCAATAAATGAACTTAACAGAATGGAGGAAGAGTACACTGCTCTGTTTACCGGACGTTCTTTTACAGAAACAAAAGTATTTACATATCAGGTTATTCCAAGACCTGATGACAGAGGAAAAAGAATTTCTCTATTCAATTTTTCGGAATTGACTGGCCCGGATAATTTTACAGACAGTAATGGCAAATCTTTTATTATAGAATTTATTCCGGAACAAAAACTGAAAGATATCACGGTATTGAAAAAAACACAGACAACACCCATAGTTCCTGTCTATGACAAATTATTTTACAGGATGCCGGATGTTGTTAATGTTAATGCCGGATTCGAAGAGGAACTTCTTTATAAATCCCGAAAACTTATTTATCAGTTTGGAGAGATTATGCAACTTCCTTCAAACTACATTCTCGGAAGATAAAAGCTGTAATTTGTATTACTTTATTTTGCTTGTAAATTCTTTCTGATATTCTTCAAGACTTTTTGTTTTGTACATCTCTTCTGAGAAATAGCCAAGCAATAGTTCCATCTCTTTGGCGTCCCGGTAACCTTTTAAAGGAGTCAGATATACTTTTTCTTCTTCAGAGGTTAAAAATACAACAGTAGGAAATGATAATTCTCCTCTTAGAAGAGCCACTGCCAGTTGATGAGCATTGCCGGCTTTTCCATCATTAACGAAAGTCTGTCCGAGAAATGTTATTTCCTCCTTGCTTTCTGCATTGAACTTAACAGGATAAAATTTATTATTCAGAATATCAGATATAACGGGGT
Source organism: Bacteroidota bacterium (assembly GCA_012729475.1). Lineage (GTDB taxonomy): Bacteria > Bacteroidota > Bacteroidia > Bacteroidales > VadinHA17 > LD21. The sequence goes on along the minus strand of JAAYDB010000043.1, from coordinate 2,720 downwards.
TGCTGAAAGTGTCCTGGTCCATTTTTTTACACCATCCGCACCAGTCAGTATAGGTGTCTATAAAGAGAGGTTTTGGTGATTGTTTCATCTGTTTTTCTGCTTCCTCTATGCTGAGCCATTTAACCTTTTCGTTTTTACTCGCCGATGAAGCCTGGGCATGTGTAGAAACAATTGCTACAGTACTAATAAGTATAATTATTAATCTTCTCATAATCTTTCTTAAACATTGTTTTTAACTTTTTTCAATAGTATAAAATAATTATGTTTTATACAATCATAATTTTAAACAATAAAAATACAGTTTGGTTCATTAATTGTATTCGGGTGAGTCAGATTCATTCATAAAATTTTTTACATTTACAACTCAAAATCACGATTACATGGATGCTAAAAATAAATCGTTACGCGACTCTGCTGCACTAAGGTGGCTTATACTTGTACTCTTAAGTGCTCTGATGTTTTCTACTTACTGGTTTCAGGATTTCTTTTCCGGATTAAAAGGTCTGATGGAATCAGAACTTGGTTTTACCAGTGAAGAGTTTGGCAGGTTAATAGGACTGACTACAATAGCCAATATGTTTGGCATGATAATAGTCGGAGGTATTGTTCTTGATAAGTGGGGAATAAGATTGGCCGGTATTGTTTTTGGAGGTCTGGCTGCCATAGGTGGAGCACTTACTGCAATGGCCTCAGCAGGAGTATTTGGGAATGATCATAATACCATGCTGACAATGATGATAGCAGGTCGTGTTATGTTTGGTATTGGTCTGGAGATAACCTGTGTCGTTGCAACCCGTACAATAGTAAAATGGTTCAAAGGATATGAGATGGCTTTGGCCATGGCAGTGAATGTGGGGTTTGGTCGACTGGGCTCTGCCCTTGGGATAGCAGTATCACCCGATATTGCCAATGGGCATGTGGCTCCTGCAGTAACTTTCGCAGCCACTTTGATTGGTATAGGATTGATATTGTTTATTATCTATACCTTCTTTGATTTAAAAATTGATAAACAAAAATCCGGACTGGCAGAAAATGCAGTCGAAGAAGAAGAATTCCGCTTTGCAGATCTTATCAAACTGGCTACAAATCCTTCATTTATATATATAGCACTTCTCTGTGTAGCCTTCTATGCTGCAGTCTTCCCTTTTATTCAGTATGCACCCGATATGCTCGTTAATAAATTTGGTTTTACATATAATCTTCCTGATGATCCGAATAGTAACGTAATTCTCTTTGGGAGCAAAGCACTAGGTAATTCAAGTATATATATTCTGTTGTTCCTTTTCGGACTGGCATTTTCCCTGGTACCTTCAAACATTAAATCCAGAGCCAATAAAAATTTATCAATGCTGATTATACTGGCCCTTTTTCTTGGATTTTGTTTCCTGCTTAAGGATACTTTCCGGATATGGTTTTCCAATGGTCCAAAGACAGCATCCCTGATACCACTTGGAACCATCCTGTTCACTCCAATATTCGGGAATTATGTCGACAAGAAAGGGAAAGGAGCTTCATTAATGATACTTGGATCCTTCTTGCTAATCTTTGCACATCTCTCTCTTTCACTTTTCAGTGTTAGGATACTGGCCTATACAGGCCTGCTAAGTCTTGGCATAGCATTTTCCCTTGTCCCTGCAGCCATGTGGCCTTCCGTTGCTAAAATAGTAGCAGAAAACCGGCTGGGAACAGCTTATGCTTCAATGTTCACAGTTCAGAATTGGGGCCTGGGTTTATTCTTCTGGGGAATAGGAGCAGTACTTGACCTTGCAAACAAAAATGACCTTGAAGCTATCAGAGCAGGGGAAATGACCTATAATTACACTATCCCTATTCTTATACTGGTGCTATGCGGAGTAGTTTCTATTTTCCTTGCTTATAAACTAAGGCAGGCAGACAAGAAACAGGGTTACGGACTGGAACTTCCTTCAGGGCAAAGACCCTCGTGACAAAAAGGTGGTAATTATTTATTTAAGTTTCGCAAGTGATTTTAGGCCGCTTGCTTGAGTTCGAGATTATCAAAATTTAAAAAATGCTTAAAAGTTTCACTACGATTAATCAGGGTATCCATCACTCTTTCATCGTCTATTTGGAACGCCTCAGCTATGATCCTGACCAGTTCCTGCAGGATCCCCCATATTCGTTCTGTAACCGAAAGCTGAACAACTCCGTCAGTGGCTTGATGGAAAAGTCCTCCAATGGTTTCATAGGATTTAAAGCGCTTGACGGTTCCAAGAATGTTGTATTGGAGCACCGTAATGGAGATGCTGGCAATCTGGGAGGCAAAGTCTCTGGATTGCGATTTCCCCAGGCCAAGCAGGCTCTTTGCTTCCTTGAAAAATACTTCGACGGACCATCTCATTGAATAAACATGATAGGCTTCGAAGAAATCAAGTTTAGTGTTGGTGGTCATCAGTCCCGTCCAGTCTCCATTTCTCGCACGCCTGCAAAAGAAGAGTTTAACCTTTATGCCGGAGAGTTCCACTCCAGCCTGCCCGTAGTAACATTTCAGGCGTCGGCTGTAGCGGATTTCCTTCCTTGTCTGAAGAAGTTTCACCATCTCTTTGGCACTTTTCATCTTCCCTTCATAAGAGTACTTGGTTTTGGCCATCTTGATCATACCCAGAAAATGACACCTGACATGTCTGGATTTGATAAACCTCACTATATCGGTACAGGTAAACCAACTGTCAGAGAGCAGATAATCAAAACGTATCCCTTCT
>JAAYDB010000042.1 GCA_012729475.1 Bacteroidota bacterium | reverse complement strand
CACTAAAATAATATTTGTTCATATGTACTCATTTTCAAAAAACAACTCAACACAAATACAAAAAATGTTGACTCAGAGAGAATAATTGTTAATAACACTTAATTTTACAGAAACTGATTAGTTACAAGCAATACTATGAATACTTAATCAATAAGGTCTGATAACCCCGGTTTCTACTCCAGATAAGTATATCCATACAGTCCCGAGCGGTAGTTTGACAGGAATTCTTTTCCCTCTTCAAGAGTTATTATGCCGGCTTTAACAGAAGAGGTGACCCATGTTTCAACTGTACGGACCATCTTCTTAGGGTTATACTGGGCATATTCCAGAACTTCTGCAACTGTCTCCCCATCTATTATCTGATCAATCCTGTAACCATCATCATCTACTGAAACATGAACAGCATTGGTATCACCAAACAGGTTATGAAGATCACCGAGTATTTCCTGGTAAGCACCTACAAGAAACACTCCAAGAAAATATTGTTCACGATTTTTTTTAGCATGCACAGGGATATGGTAGGAAGAGTTGGACGTAGATATGAAGTTATCTATCTTTCCGTCCGAGTCACATGTCATATCCTGTATTGTAGCCCATACTGAAGGCTCTTCATTCAGACGGTGTACAGGCATGACCGGAAAAACCTGGTCAATGGCCCATGCATCGGGCAGCGACTGGAATAATGAAAAATTACAAAAATACTTGTCAGACAGGATTCGTGATATCTGGCGCAGTTCATCAGGTACATGCTTGATGTTTCTGGCTATACTGTATATTTTCCGGGCAACAGACCAGAAAAGACACTCTGTCTGGGCTCTTGTTCTAAGATCGATAAGCCCGAGGCTGAACCTGTCAAGAGCCTCCTCTCTTATCTGCTGGGCATCGTGCCACGTTTCGAGCATTCTCTGCTGATTAAAATTATCCCATAAACTAAAAAGTTCTTTAACAAGTTCATGATCCTGTTCTCCAACAACTTCTTCTACATCCCATGAAGGTAAAGTCGCCGTTTCAAGCACTTCGAAAATAAGGACTGAATGATGAGCAGTGAGAGAACGGCCTGATTCTGTAATAATATTAGGGTGAGGTATATTATTTTTATTACTTGCATCCACAAATGTACTAATTGAATCATTTACATATTCCTGTAGAGTATAATTCATACTGCTGGGACTGTAAGAAGATGCTGTCCCGTCATAATCCACCCCCAGTCCCCCTCCTATATCTACAAACTCAACATTGAATCCAAGTTTTGCAAACTCAACATAGAACTGAGAAGCTTCTCTCAGGGCGGTCTTTATTCTACGTATTTTGGTGACCTGGCTGCCAATATGAAAATGGATCAGTTTTACACAATCTCTTATTTTGTTCTTCTCAATAAAGTCGATAGCTTCCAGCAGTTCGCTGGAAGTAAGTCCGAATTTACTGATATCTCCTCCTGAATCTTCCCATTTACCACTTCCGGTACTGGCAAGCTTGATCCGTATACCCAGATTCGGCTTTACCCTTAGTCTTTTAGAAATAGTTGCAATAAGCTTTAACTCATTAAGCTTTTCCACAACGAGAAAGATGCGTTTTCCCATTTTCTGAGCCAGCAAAGCGAGCTCAATGTAATCCTCATCCTTATAACCATTACAAATAATAAGAGACTCCGGGTCTGTATTAATTGCTATTACAGCATGCAGTTCAGGTTTTGAACCTGCTTCCAGGCCTATATTGAATTTTTTACCATGACTCACAATTTCCTCAACAACAGGCCTCATCTGATTAACCTTGATAGGATAAATAATGAAATTCTGAGCCTTGTAATCATATTCTTTTGATGCTTTTGCAAAGCAACTTGAAATATTTAAGATACGGTCATCCAGAATATCAGGAAATCTGAACAGAAGAGGTGTTGAAACATCTGACAACATCAATTCATCAAGCAATTCTTTGAGATCAACAGATATCCCATCTTTCTGTGGAGTTACAGTAACATTTCCTTTTTCGTTTATAGAGAAATAATCAGCCCCCCAACCTTTAATATTGTATAGTTCAGAGGAATCTTCAATACGCCATTTTCTCATTTCTGTATCTCGTTGATTTAATGTTAAAATAATGAATCTGAAATTTTCTGCAATTTTACTAATTAACAGGGAACAAACAGTAACTTTTCTTATCAAAATTGTCAAAAATAAGCCTCCCCCATCACCTGGCAGCGATTCTAAAGAGTTACACATGCCATAGCAGTAGTGTGACTTTATTTTTAATTCAAAAGCCGCACTTGCCTCTTGAATTTTCTGATTATAAATAAGAAGATAGTATTTTGATAATGTAAATATAATTACTTACTTTGCACCTGAATTTTAATAAATAATCAAATGAACAAAGGAACAGTAAAATTTTTTAATGTATCAAAAGGTTTTGGATTCATTAAAGACTCAGAATCAGAAAATGAATATTTCGTTCATGTTTCCGGTCTGATTGACAAAATCAAAGAAAACGATGAAGTTACTTTTGAACTTGCTGATGGTAAAAAAGGGATTAATGCAGTAAATGTAAAACTAGCTTAATTTACTATATTACAGAACAAAAGGCCACCTTCCCCAGGTGGCCTTTTGTTTTTTAACTGCTTTTAGAGGCTTTTTTAGCCTTTTTCTCAGCACGTTTTTCTTTTAAAGTCTTTGTTGCTTTTTTCTTTACTTTCGTTTGTTCTTTTGCTTTTTCGTGTGACATGACTCCCATGGTTTTAGTTTAACAAAAGATTATTTTCAAATGTATAAAAACATTGGGTCTGTAAAAAATTTTTTGTACCCCAATTATTCATTAACCTTAATATATTATAAAATCAAAAATATATCTTATTTATTTTAAGGATAATAGTAAAGAGGAAGGCACTTCCCCCAAATGACATATAATAACATTTAAAGGGTTTTTAATTATATTTATTAATTATTTAATATATTTTTAAAGTATATTATAAGTTTTTTTATATATTTGCAACAGATTTTTAAATCATGATAAAGAAAAAAAACAAACAGGCACAAAGGTTGCAGCAAGAAGGTTAGCTGTATTGAATGAGGATGGTAGTAATCCATTAATTAATCAAGGATCAGGAAAGACCGTTCTCATAAAAAAGAGAACGGTCTTTAAGGTTATAAAAAGAAAAGCAAATGAAAACTGAAGAATTATCAGGAAGAGGGTTATACAGGAATGAATTTGAGCACGACAGTTGTGGAATTGGTTTCGTAGCACATATAAAAGGAAAGAAATCTCACTCTATAATAAGACAGGGACTGGATATTCTTAATAATATGACTCACAGGGGAGCTGAAGGTGCCGACAGCAAGACAGGTGATGGTGCTGGTATTTTGATACAGATACCCAGAGATTTTTATTTAATCCAGGGCTTTGCTTTACCTCCTGAGGGGCAGTTTGGAACCGGACTATTGTTTCTGCCGAAAGACAGGGATGATGCGGCGAAATGCACCGACATACTCCTTGAAATTATAAGTGAAGAAGGAGTAGACTTACTTGGCTTCAGGGATGTTCCTTGCGACAACAGTGTTATTGGAGATATATCGCGTGCATCAGAACCATATATCAGACAGATATTACTGGGAGCAGACGTTCCGCAGGATCAACTTGAAAGGAGATTGTATGTAATACGAAAAAGGACGGAAAGGGCTATCCGTGAATCTGACATTGAACAACGCGATTTATTTTATATTCCGAGTCTTTCAACCAGGGTGTTGATTTATAAAGGTATGCTTACTTCCGAACAATTAGGTGAATATTTCGGAGACCTGAATGATGAAAGGATGCATAGTGCAATAGCACTGGTCCATTCCCGGTTCAGTACAAATACTTTCCCCAGCTGGGATCTGGCACAACCGTTCAGGATGCTGGGACATAACGGAGAAATAAATACCATTAAAGGGAACAGGATGTGGATGGAAGCACGTGAATCCCTGCTCAAATCAGATAAATTGGGAGATCTTTCGAAAATCTACCCGGTCATAGAGCCGGGAAAAAGCGACTCAGCATCCCTTGATAATGTACTTGAATTCCTGGTAATGAGTGGAAAATCTCTTCCTTATGCCATGTCAGTACTTATTCCTGAGTCATTTAATGAAAAAAACCCTATTTCAAACGAATTGAGAGCTTTCTATCAGTATCATTCCACCTTTATGGAACCATGGGACGGTCCTGCTTCTCTTATCTTTTCTGATGGCAGGTATATAGGTGGCATGCTCGATCGTAACGGACTAAGGCCCTCAAGATACCTTATCACTACAAGTGATCTCATTGTAATGGGTTCAGAAACGGGAGTACAGACATTTGCCCCCGGCGAAATTATCAGAAAAGGACGTCTCAAACCTGGCAAAATGTTACTTGTAGATACAGAAGCAGGGAAAATATACCAGGATGATGAGCTAAAGGCAGCTATTGCAAATGAATACCCTTATGAAGACTGGATAAAAGAAAACATGGTAACTCTTGATAAGATTGAAGCCGGGCATATTGTTCCTCCCAATATTGGTCCGGAGTATGACAAATATCTTGCTTCTTTCAATTACTCCGCTGAAGACATCGGAAGGATAATCAAAGAGATGGCCTCCACCGGCAAAGAGCCAACAGGATCGATGGGTAACGATACTCCTCTTGCTGTTCTTTCGCACCGGCCATACCGCTTGTTTGATTATTTCAAACAGTTATTTGCCCAGGTCACCAATCCTCCCATTGACCCCATCAGAGAAGAGCTTGTAATGACTCTTTCAGGTTATCTTGGTTCACTACAGCAAAACCTTCTTGACGAATCTCCTGACAAAGTAAAAATGGTGAGGTTCAAAAATCCCGTTATCACTAATACATATTTCGATATAGTAAAAAATCTTCGTTATAAAGGTTTTTCATCAAGCACTCTCACAATGCATTTTGAGGCTTCAGGAGGGGCTGATGCACTTGAAAGAGCTCTTGAACAGTTATGCCAGGATGCAGAAAAAGCTGTTGATGAAGGGAAAAACTATATTGTTCTCTCCGACCGTGGCATAAGTGACGAACGGGCCCCCATCCCTTCATTACTGGCTGTATCAGCAGTGCACCATCACCTTATTGCAAAACGTAAAAGGATGCAGATTGACCTGGTAGTAGAAAGTGCAGAACCCCGACAGGTAATGCATTTTGCATTACTTTTCGGATACGGTGCCAGCATAATAAATCCTTATATGAGCTTTGCTATCATTGATAAGCTGGTGAAAGAAAAAGCTATTCAGCTCGATTACGGCAGAGCTGAAGAAAATTATATCAATTCGATCAACAAGGGTTTGCTGAAGATAATATCCAAAATGGGAATCAGCACTCTTAGAAGCTACAGATCATCACAGATATTTGAGGCTGTAGGTATTCATCCGGATGTCACAGACAGGTATTTTACAGGTACAATTAGCCGTATCGGAGGAATAGGACTGTCAGAAATTGCTGAAGAGGCTCTTATTCCTCACAGACGGGCATACAACAATGAACCTTTCAGTGACAATCTTACAGAAGGTGTATATTCGTACAGAAAGCACGGCGAGCATCACGCCTGGAATCCCGACACTATTGCGCTTCTTCAGTGGAGTACAAGCAATGGTGATCGAAATAAATTCAAAGAATATTGTAATAAAGTCAATAAAGACACAGCTTCACCTGGTTTTATCAGAGGTTTATTGAAGATAAAAAACAATCCCATCCCCCTGGCAGAAGTTGAACCTGCTGAAAATATAATGAAAAGGTTTGTTACGGGGGCAATGTCATACGGTTCCATAAGCAAGGAAGCACATGAAACAATTGCCATTGTAATGAACCGTATCGGTGGCAGGAGTAATTCTGGTGAAGGAGGAGAAGATCCCGAAAGGTTCAAACCTGATGAGAATGGTTTTTTCAGGAGGAGTGCCATCAAACAGGTCGCTTCCGGACGTTTTGGAGTAACCACTGAGTACCTTGTAAATGCTGATGAGATACAAATAAAAATTGCACAGGGAGCAAAACCGGGTGAAGGAGGACAGTTACCGGGCCACAAGGTCGATACAATAATAGCCAAAACAAGGTATTCTATTCCCGGAATCACTCTTATTTCTCCTCCCCCTCATCATGATATTTATTCAATAGAAGATCTTGCTCAGTTGATCTTTGACCTGAAAAATGTCAACCCTGCTGCAAGGGTAAGTGTAAAACTTGTATCAGAAAGTGGAGTGGGAACAATAGCAGCAGGTGTAACAAAAGCCGGAGCAGATCTTATTACTATAAGCGGATTCGAGGGAGGTACAGGTGCCAGTCCTGCTTCTTCCATCAAACATGCCGGCTTACCTCTTGAACTGGGACTTGTTGAGACACAACAGACACTTGTACTGAACGACCTCCGCCGTAAAGTAAGACTACAGGCAGACGGACAACTTAAAACAGGAAGAGACATTATCATGGCTGCCCTTATGGGTGCCGAAGAATATGGATTCGCTACAAGTACCCTTGTTGTTCTGGGCTGTGTTATGATGCGTAAGTGCCATCTGAATACCTGCCCTGTGGGAATTGCGACACAGAATGCCGAACTCAGAAAACGATTCCGGGGAAAAGCTGAATATCTCATGAATTTCTTTCGTTTTCTTGCAGAAGACGTAAGAGAACACCTTGCTGAGCTTGGTTTCAGAAAACTTGATGATATAATAGGACATCTGGAACTTCTTGAAAGAAATAACGAAGTAAACAACTGGAAAACGGAAAAACTCGACCTCTCAGGTCTTATTACAACCCCTACTCAGACAATGCGCAATGCAATGCATTGCATTGACAAACATGAAGATAAACTCAAAAACATACTAGACCTCCAGCTTATAGAAGAAGCTCACCAAGCTATTCATGAAAAAGAGCCCGTTAAAATAAGCAAAGCTGTAAGAAACACTGACAGGACAACCGGGGCAATGCTTTCCGGCAGAATTGTATCCCTGCATGGCTCTTCCGGGTTACCGGACGGCACTATCAGATGCAGATTCACCGGATCGGCAGGCCAGAGTTTCGGAGCTTTTTTATGTCCCGGTGTTGAAATGATTCTTGAAGGTGACGCAAACGATTATCTTGGCAAAGGGCTGTCAGGAGGGAGAATAATTGTAGTACCACCTCAAGGATCAACCTTCGAATCTGATAAGAATATAATAATCGGTAATACTGTTTTATACGGTGCCACAACCGGAGAAATATATATCTCAGGTGTTGCCGGGGAAAGGTTTTGTGTCCGCAATAGCGGAGCCACTGCTGTTGTTGAAGGAGTAGGGAATCACTGTTGTGAATATATGACCGGGGGAAAAGTTCTGGTTCTTGGTAAAACGGGTAGCAATTTTGCAGCCGGCATGAGCGGAGGTGTGGCATTTGTTCTTAATGAAGCCGGAAATTTCGACTATTACTGTAATATGGGGATGGTAGAATTATCTCTTGTAGAAGATCTTAATGACATAAACGACCTGAAAGATCTTCTTAACCGTCATTTTAATTATACTGGCAGTAAAAAAGCAAAAATGATCCTGGATAATTTTGAAAAATATCTTCCAATGTTTATTAAGGTAATCCCTTATGATTATAAGAAAGTTTTGCAGGAACAAAAACTTGAAGAATTAAAACAAAAAATAGCAGGTGTTGAACTTGATGTTGAGTACAATGCCGGCAGATAAACAGTTTTTTATAATATTAATAGTCTGATATAACATGGGCGACATTAACGGATTTTTAAAGATAAAAAGGAAGGAAGCAGGGAACAGACCCATTCACGAAAGGGTACATGATTTCAGTGAAGTTGAACAGGTACTAAACAGTGAAGACAGGATGCTGCAGGCATCCCGATGCATGGATTGTGGTATCCCCTTCTGTCACTGGGCTTGTCCTGTTGATAATCTCATCCCTGAATGGAATGATCTTTTATACAGAGGAGAATGGAAAGCAGCTTACGAAAGGCTTCAGAGCACAAATAACTTTCCGGAATTTACCGGAAGGATATGCCCTGCCATCTGTGAACATGCATGTGTGCTTAATCTTAATCAGGAACCTGTCACTATCCGTGAAAATGAAGTAGCTATAATAGAAAGAGCTTTCTCCGAAGGATATGTCAAACCAACGCCTCCACGAATACGCACTGGAAAAAAGGTGGCAGTCATAGGAAGCGGCCCTGCAGGGATGGCTGCTGCAGATATGCTCAACAAAGCCGGACATAAAGTTATCATTTTTGAAAAAGACAAAAAAGCAGGAGGATTACTCAGGTTTGGTATCCCCGACTTTAAACTTAACAAATCAACTATCGACAGGAGACTTAACCTGATGATAAGTGAGGGCATTGAAGTCTATACTGATACAAAAGCAGGTGAAGATATTTCCGCAGATGAAATGATAAAAGTATTCGATGCAATATGTATAGCTATTGGTGCAGGACAGGCCCGCACACTACCTGTGGAGGGAAGTGAGTTCAGTGGCATCTATCCTGCTATGGATTTTCTCACCCGGCAGAATAAAATCAATGCAGGATTATCTTTAAAAGATAATTTCTTGAGTGCAGAAGGGAAAAAGGTACTGGTAATAGGAGGCGGAGATACAGGATCTGACTGTGTAGGCACAGCTCTTCGTCAAAAAGCAGTCTCCGTGACTCAAATCGAAATTATGCCAAAACCTCCTCTCCAGAGAAGCTCAGAAAACCCATGGCCATATTATGCAAGAATACTTAAAACCTCTACCTCACACGAAGAAGGTTGTCATCGCCTATGGAGTCTCTCAACAGTCAGGTTCGTAGGTGATGGTAAAATCACAAGAGGAGCTGAAGTTGAAGATGTGATATGCGAAAATATCAATAGCAAATACCTAATGAAACCTGTATCCGGCACACGAAGAGTCATTGAAGCCGACATGGTATTACTCGCCCTCGGATTTGTTCATCCGGTACTGGAAGGATTGATCAGTGAAATGGGACTTGAGCTCGACAACAGAAAAAATATTAAAGTAAACAATGCCTTTTCAACAAATATACCGAAAGTGTTTGCTGCAGGCGATTCAGTAAGCGGAGCAAGCCTGGTGGTCAATGCTATTGCATCAGGCAGAAAAGCTGCAAGGGAAATAGATAAATACCTGAGATCAACCTGATATATAAACGCAGCTGTTAATATTTTCCGATTTCAATCAGCCTGCTGAGGTAAAATCAGACATGCAGCCTCTGACATAGACTCTGTGCTCTGTGCCCTGTGCCCTTTTATTGAAGTCAATTTATAAGACTATCCGGTCCTGACCTTTCATAAAGCAGAGTGTTAAAAACTCTAAAATCATATATCTTAATTAGTAAATCTCTAATTTTAAATTATCTTTAAGGATAATTATCGGGAATTAAATTTTCTTTGCATTAAATGAACCATACTGATATATTCAGTAAGTTTATATTATACACAATTTATAATATGATACAGGAGTTTGTTAATAATAATGACAAAAAAGACTCGCATCTGTAAGTATTTGGATAATGAGTGAAATAAACAAGAATAAAAAGAATCAACTCTCTGATCTGGAGCGCTATGTAAGAGGAGAAATGTCGGCAAGAGAAGAAAATGCTTTTGCTAAAAAAATGCAATCAGGCTCTTTTGAAGAAGATACAGAGAAAAACAATACTGATTATTCAGCAAACAAAAGAGATAAGACCGGTTCTCCCAGATCACGGATTAATGATGATGACGACGATACGGAGAAAAAATCACTTTATATACGTTTGGCCATGGGAGCCGGACTCTTACTGCTTATCTCTGCCCTGATTATTGTTCTTATAAAAACCGGGTTATTCGACAGAATAGGCAGGCCCAGGGCAACCAATTCCTATGTCACTGTAGCAGTCCCTGAACTGCCCGATGTAACCACTGATGAAGATAATACTGGTAGTGAATCATTAACGGAGGATAATACCACAGAACTGATCCCTGAGGATATAGAACCATCATATCCTCCCCTTCAGGGTGATAACCTTACTGAAATGGAAGAAACGGGTGAAACGAATGAACAAACTGATATCGATATACAAAGTGAAACGGACACCCGGCTAACAACGGATGGATCATCTGAATCAGCAGATCCGGCGTTTTCTGATACACTCACTACTGAAGGAGAATTATTATCCGATGATAATGCCGAGGCTCTTCCTCCTGTTACCCGTTCTGCCCAACCATCTATGGGACAGGAAAACTTTACTCAGTATATAAAGGACAACATGATAAGACCTGCAGATACTGATTTACTGGATAATGCAGTTGTGGTTATCAGTTTTAAAGTATTGAGTACAGGTACAATAGACAGCCTGCAAGTCATCAGTAGTCCTGGTAATGAATTCTCCGAAGAAGCCATGAGGCTAATAAGGGAAGGTCCCTCATGGACACCCGCAGAGGTTAACGGTGAAAAAACGGACGAAGATATTAGTCTCAGAATTGTCTTCAAATAACCCCGGCAGGCTGATTCTGACATAATTAATTACCCGATTGTTTAATGAGACCATTTTAATAAATGACTAAAAAGACATATTTTCTCTGCATACTGTTTTTTTCTATATTCATCAACAACACTCCGGTCAATGCCCTGAATAATAATTCCTCCCTCTTCCAGGCAAACACAAGATTAAGTTTTTATTCCCACGAAAAAGAAGGTGAATTATTATTACATGTACCCCGTGGTTTTGAATACAGAACATTGTCAGTTATCTTAAAAGTTAAGAGCGATACCATTGGCACATGGCAGGGCATCGCCCGTCAAAACCTTGTCAGAATCCCTTTCATTATCGACCTGCAGCCTGCCTTTTATACTATTCATACTCATATCACAGCTCCCGGGAATGATCAATATCTGTCAGAATGTGAATTGAATATTCTTAAATATAAACCCAATGAAGTAAAGACTGACCGTTTAACGGGAGGACTGATAGTTAACCGAAAACCTTTTATCCCTTTCGGTTTCTACTGCTACTCGCCTGTCGATCCTTTTCTGCCGGAAGAAGAAGTCGTCAAAGGTTTTAATACTATTTCTCCATACCAGAAGATCCTTCCGGAAACTTTTCATGAAAGGAAAGCATATATGGATCGTTGTGCAGAATTGGGCATGAAAGTGCACTACAACATTCTTTCTGTATCAGGAGGCGGAGGAGTTAATTCTGTTATTGAAGGACTGACTGTGGAAGAAAAAAAAGAACTACTTGAATTTGAGATCAAGAGCTTCAGAGATCACCCTGCCCTGCTTGCCTGGTATATTGCAGACGAACCTAATGGTTACGGGATCCCTCCTGATTCTCTGGAAAAAATATACACTACAATAAAAGAAATTGACCCCTGGCATCCTGTTTCAATGGTTTTCATGGCTCCGTTTCTGTCATCACGCAACTATATTAACGCACTTGATATAGTCATGGCGGACCCCTACCCTGTACCTGACATGCCAATATCCCTTATTGGCAATACTGCAGCTTCTCTTGCCCGGGAATTTTATGGTAAGCGACCTCTATGGATGGTTCCACAGGCCTTTGGTGGCGGAGAATTATGGAAAAGAGAACCCACTCTTCAGGAACTTAGGTCAATGACCTACCAGGCAATTATCAATGGAGCAAGAGGTATTCAGTACTTCGTCAGACAGGGTCTTAACATTTTCCCAAAATCAACTGCTGCCTGGAATGAATGTGGGAGAATGGCCGTTGAAATTACAGAAATAAGTCCATGGCTTCTTTCTGACGAAAATACAATACCTGTCCGGTCAGCTTCATCTAATATTGCTGTAACATCTGCATTACACAAGGGACAACTACTGGTACTGGCAGTAAACAAAACCAACAAACCGGTTAAGGCAGGGATCAGTTTGGGATCTGCAATATCAGGAAGGGCAAGAGTAATATTTGAAAACCGCAGCTTACCTGTTAGTTCCGGTTATTTATCCGATGATATCTCAGCTTACGGTTCCCAGGCATATATGATCACCATAAAACTTCCAAAGGATACAGTAAAACGCTGGAAAGACAATTTGTTCATTGATCCTGGTTTCGAAGATATATCCAGTCCCGGAGTGCCTTCCGCCTGTTATGCATGGAACAACGGCGATAAAGGTGCCACTTATTTCTCCGATACCAGAGAAAATTTCCAAGGCAATCACTCAATTCGACTGGTCACACCCAAAGAAAACAAATCTATTCGCTTGCGTTTTTTCCCTGTTCCTGTGATGGCTGGCAGGACATATATTATTTCGATCAGGGCAAAGAGTGATCCTGATAAACCGGGTTATTTCGATATCTCACTCGGAGGTTACGGAAAAAAGAGATTTGAAACTACCGGGGAATGGAAAGAATATATTTCAACGGTCACCTTACCTTACAGCACTGAAGATTTCCCTCCAAAAGCCAATATAGTATTGGAAATGCCGTCCCCAGGGACAGGATGGTTTGACATGCTCCAGATCACTGAAGCAGTTGATATCAGGCAAAGCATGCACCCGGAACAGAAAAAACCATGGGAAGGTTTGTGGGATGGAAAGAGTTATTAGCCATTCAAATAAACGGTATTAAACCAAATCCTTCTTGTTCGCCTAAGCCAACGCGAAGGAGGATTCATTTCTGGATTTGAATAAAATCTTTGTGTATATTTCTGCTTTAAAAGTTAATCGCATGAAAAAAACATGTCTTCTTTCCTTAATTACGGTAATCCTGTTTTCCTTTTCATGTTCAACAGATATGGAAAACAAAAACTACAAGGGTAACATCCCGCCTTTACAGAAGAATGCCTGTATTAAACTGCCTTTAGGTTCTGTCAGACCGGAAGGGTGGCTGAAGGATCAGTTAAGTGCACAGGCCAATGGTTTAACCGGTCATCTCGATGATTTCTGGCCTGATCTTGTTAATTCTGCATGGAGAGGCGGTCCGGGAGAATCATGGGAAAGAGGTCCTTATTATCTCGACGGGTTAGTTCCTCTGGCATATATACTTGATGATGAAAATTTAAAAGAAAAGGTAAGAGAATGGATAGAACCTATTCTTTCCTCTGCCACAGATTCGGGATGGTATGGTCCGGAGAAAAATACCGACCGCTGGCCTCTGGCAGTTGCAAATAAAGTTCTAATACAATATTATGAGGCTACTTCAGACAATCGTGCTCTGGACGTAATAAAAAATTATTTCAGATATATTCATAATAGTCCTCCTGACTGGCCGGATAGTGAATGGCGTGGTGTAAGAGCTATGGAGAATGCTGTGACAGGATATTGGCTATATCGTGAAACAAAAGAAGAATGGATCCTCGAAGCAATCGAATCAATACAAAAAAACAGTTTCGACTGGACATCCTACTATGAAATATTTCCATGGGACTCAACAGCTGCAGCAGAAAAAAGGATGCCTCTCGACTGGGATGAAACAGGACTTACTGCTCATGTGGTAAATAATGCCATGGCTATTAAGTATCCGGGGCTCTGGTACCAGCAATCGAAAGATGAAAGATACAAACAGGCAGTTTTCTCAGGTATTGATAAATATGATCTGCATCATGGACAAACAGGAGCAAGATTTTCCGGTGACGAACACCTTTCCGGCAACAGTCCGGACAGGGGAACAGAACTTTGTGCAGTAGTGGAATATATGTTCTCTCTTGGTGAATTATATGCAATTTTTGGAGACAACTCTCTCGCAGACAAATTGGAGTCACTGGCATATAACGCTCTGCCCGGAACAATAACTGCTGATATATGGGCTCATCAGTACGATCAACAATCAAACCAGGTTCTTGTGACAGCTGATGAAAGAGCATGGACATCCAATGGCGAATATTCAAATATTTATGGACTGATGCCCAATTTTGCCTGCTGCCTTGCCAACATGCATCAGGGATGGCCTAAATTCGTCACGAACCTATGGATGGCTACCAATGATAACGGATTAATAGCTGCCGCCTATGGCCCTTCAACAGTAAAAGCTAAAGTTGCCGGCGGAGTTGAAATAAGTATCCATGAAAAAACTGAATACCCTTTCAGAGGAGAAATAAAAATGACTATAAGCACTTCTGAAAGTGTAAGATTCCCTCTTTACCTGAGAATACCCGGATGGGCTAATGAGTCATCAGTTACTTATAAAGAAAAAACAATAAACCCTGAAGCAGGAGCAACAATAGGTCTTGATGAAAAATGGAAAGACGGAGATGAGATAACAATACATTTTCCAATGGACATCAGATTTGAAAGGAGATATAATAATTCAGTATCAGTACTAAGAGGTCCGCTATATTACTCTCTCAGAATAGATAAAGAATATAAAAACGTTAAGCTGGACTATGACAATTTTTCTTATATGGGTAGTATCGACTGGGAGATAAGACCACTGAGTCAATGGAATTACGGACTGGTAGTAGATAATTCCAATCCTTCCAGAGGCTTTGAAATCAATGAATATCCTATAACCCGGTATCCTTTTGCTGATAAAGGAGATATGATATGGTCAGCCGATTCGGGAAAATATTTTATCTGGGATCAAAATGCTCCTGTGGTGATAGTATCAAGAGGAGTTGAAATACCGGAGTGGAAATTAAAAAACAATTCAGCAGATATACCTCCCACAAATCCAGTAATTAATAATTACTATCCGGAAGTTATAGAACTTGTACCCTACGGAAGCGCAAAACTGAGAATAAGTGAATTTCCTGTCATAGAAGCCAGCCAGGTAATTGACGTTCTAAGATAAAGATCTTTTAACTTCTGTGAGGATCAAGGACTTTTTGTTTTTTCTTTCAGCCATGCTTTTTCTTCAGTTGACAGATAGGGCGAAAGTTTAGTGTATACCAGGTTATGATAAGCATTAAGCCATGATATCTCATCAGAATCCATTAATGACTTATCTATAAGGAGGGCATCTATATAACAAAGTGTTA
Organism: Bacteroidota bacterium; assembly: GCA_012729475.1. Lineage (GTDB taxonomy): Bacteria > Bacteroidota > Bacteroidia > Bacteroidales > VadinHA17 > LD21. The sequence continues at coordinate 4,992 of JAAYDB010000042.1, read as the reverse complement.
CAGTATCAAATTTCAGAAAGCGGCCAAACTCTGTTTCTTCATCTTCATAACAAACCATAAGGTTTTCTGTTCTTATACCATATTCTCCTTCTCTGTAAACAGCCGGTTCGTTTGACAACAGCATGCCTGGTATTATTGCTGTTTCATTGGAAGCAGGACTGATACTGCAGGGACCCTCATGGACTGACAGGCAATAACCAACACCATGGCCCGTACCATGTCCGTAATTCAGTCCATTTTCCCACAATACTTTCCTGGCAAGTACATCCAGCTGATAACCTTTTGTTCCAATGGGAAATTTTGCTGTTGCAAGAGCTATGTGCCCTTTCAGAACCATAGTAAAATCTCTCTTCTGCTGTATTGATGGAAGCCCTTTCATGATAGTCCGGGTAGTATCAGTCGTTCCCCCAAAATAGTGACCTCCTGAATCGACAAGAAGTATCCCCCTGTCACCAATAGTTGAAGACAAGCCCGACCCTGTTTCATAATGTGGCAGGGCAGCGTTCTCATTAAAAGCGATGATAGGTCTGAAGGAAGACATAAGAAATCCCTCCTGCTGTTTTCTTAGTTCTGTTAGTTTTTGTGCAAGATTTTTTTCATCCATTATCATCCTGTCAATACTGTTTTCGAACCAGAAAAAGAATTTTGTGAGAACGATACCATCTTTGATCATGGTCTCTTCTATATTGCTTATTTCTGTAAGGTTCTTTACCGCTTTCATCGTGGCGGGAATACTTTTATCATAGGTAATTTTCACACTACCCGGTATTGAATTCAGTAGTGTTACTGACAGCTTTGTTTCATCAGCTAAAAGTACTGAGCCGGGTTTAAGATGATTAAGAGCTGCAACTATATTCTCGTAAGGCTCAACTGATATCCCCATACTACTCATTTTCCGCTCAATCCCGTCAGGAATTTTTTTCAGGTCGGCAAAGAAACAGGCAGATCCCTTTCCCAGTAAAAAATAAGATAACACAATAGGATCATAATCCATATCTCCACCCCGGATATTCATTAACCACATGATATCGTCAGGAGAAGTAAGCAGGTGCCTATCAATATCTCTTCTGTTCATTTCCCTGCGAACAGTTTTTATCTTAGCCTCGCTCTCATTACCTGTATACTGCAGGTCATGCTCCCAAGCAACGGAATCAGGAATAGAGGGACGGTTAGTCCATAATTCATCAAAGGGGTTAAAATCACTTTTATACCTTATTGTTTTCCCTTGCAGCCTGTCCTTCAACTTCCTGAAGAAATCTGCTGAAATGGTAAACCCATCAAAAGCAATAACATTCCCTTCTTTGACATTTGCTGAAAGCCAGTCAAAATAAGAAGAGTCTTTATAAGCCGGCATCATTAACTCCACACCTGTACCACTGAGCTGTCTGCGGGCCTGGATGAGATATCTTGAATCAGTCCATAAGCCTGCAAAGGAATGGCTGAGTATAACAAAGGCATTTGATCCGGAGAAACCAGTAAGCCACCAGATAGTCCTCCAATAAGAGGGTGTTTCATCTCCGAAATGAGGACAGGCAGAAGAAATTAAAAGATAATCTACTTCGTTTTGCCTCATCACTGATCTCAGTACCTGTATTTTTTCACTGCTTTCCATTCTGAAGAAAAAGGATTAAGTACAAAATAAACAAATAAGCTATAAAATGTAACTGTTTTATCAGACTATATTATCAATGATTGACAATACTCATGCCCCATAAAAATGATGGGATCATCTTAAAAAAAGAGATCCCATTCCAAAGAATATTTTAACAATAAATTACAGGTCTTTCACTTCATTCACCAGTCCCTGAAGGCTGGCTTTTGCATCTCCGAAAAGCATTCGTGTCTTGTCATCATAGAAGAGGACATTTTCGATAGCGGCATAGCCTTTTCCCATACCTCTTTTCATTACAATGATATTTTTAGCTTCTCTTGCTTTCACTATTGGCATACCATATATCGGACTTGATGGGTCGTCTTCGGCAGCAGGGTTAACAACATCATTGGCCCCAATAACCACAACAACATCTGTATTGGGCATATCTGGGTTTATCTCATCACTTTCAATAAGTTTTTCATAGGGGACATCAGCTTCTGCCATCAACACATTCATGTGGCCTGGCATTCTCCCGGCGACAGGATGTATGGCATATTTAACTTCCACCCCTTTCTCTTCAAGAAGTTTATCCAGTTCATGGCATATATGTTGTGCCTGTGCCACGGCGAGGCCATAACCCGGAACAATAACAACTTTTCTTGAATAACTCAGTAACACTGCAGTATCAGTCAGTGTTATCTCCTTTACATTTCCTGTCCCTGTTGTCCCTGAAGCAGCACCACCTCCTCCAAAGACACCGGCAATGACATTCAACAATGATCTGTTCATGGCCTTACACATAAGAATAGTAAGGATTGTACCTGCTGATCCTACGAGGATACCACCTGTAAGCATGGCCTGGTTATCATATAGAAAACCGCCCATTGCAGCAGCTACGCCGGTAAAAGAGTTAAGGAGAGATATAACCACAGGCATATCGGCACCACCTATGGGAAAAACAAACAAAACTCCATACACAGCGGACACAGCAAACATAATATACACGAGGTTAGATAACTCGGAACTTGCGGTTACATCACGTGTCATAATGAAAGCTGTAAAAACAACGAGGAAAGCCAGAATTGACATGTTTATATATCGCAGAGCTTTTATCCTCAGATCACCAATTTTTCCGTCAAGTTTACCAAAAGCTATCATACTGCCGGCAAAAGAAACGGTACCTATTATAAGTCCAAGAAGAATAGCCAGCACGTGTCCGTTAGCCATTCCGTGTTCGGCAATCAGTTCCTCACTCACATGAGGAAACTCCATTAGAGAAATAAGAGCTGCCGCTGCACCTCCCATACCGTTGAAAAAAGAAACGAGCTGGGGCATCGCAGTCATTTTCACTTTTTTGGCAATTATCCATCCAATAATTGTACCTATGACTATAGCAGCCAGTATCCATGGTATATTACCAATGGGTGCTCCATCTTTTTCATGAAAAAGAATAGTGGCAATAATGGCGAAGCCCATACCAAAAGCAGCGAGGATATTACCGCGCCGGGCTGTAAGAGGATGACTCAGCATCTTTAATCCAAGAATGAAAAGAACTGAAGCCAGAACATATATGATTTCCAATATCGAAATACCGAAAGAAAATTGAGAAATATTATTCATTCTAAAATATCTTTACTTTTTATCTGATGATTACTAATTCTTCTTTTTAAACATTTCAAGCATCCTGTCAGTAACAACAAAACCACCGACAACATTCAGGGTGCCGAGTACCACAGCAAGAAAACCGAGTACCATAGATCCCGTTGTATCGGCATGTCCCATCACTATTATTGCACCAATAATAACCACTCCGTGGATAGCGTTAGCTCCAGACATAAGCGGTGTATGCAATATAGCCGGTACATGGCTTATGACTTCTATACCCAGAAAGATTGAAAGGATAACTATAAAAATTGCTTCTCTGTATTGTAAGAAAAAACCAAGAATATTTTCCATGTCCTCTTATTTAATATTAAGTAATTGTTTGACTCTGCAACTGACATATTCTTTTGAATGAACAGCAGTAGTGCCATTTATTATTTCATCTTCCATATTCAATATAATATTACCTTCTTTATCTGTCATTATTTTCAACAGGTTAAGGATATTATTACCAAACATCTTACTGGCATCCACAGGCATTTCGCAAGGGTATTGTGAATTTCCGACAACAGTAACCCCGTTATGTATTAGTGTTTCTCCATTCTTTGTCAATTCACAATTACCTCCTGTTGATGCTGCCAGATCGATCACTACTGAACCTCTCTTCATTTCATTAACCGTTTCTTTCAGAAGAAGTACAGGAGCTTTCTTTCCGGGAATCTGAGCTGTTGCAATAACGACATCAGAAACCTTAGCTCTGTCCTGTATAAGCTCCTGCTGTTTCTTTTTATAATCTTCTGTCTGTTCAACAGCATAGCCCCCTGAGTCTGCATCTTCTCTGGCTCCTTCTACTTCAACAAATTTACCTCCCAGACTCTTTACTTCTTCTTTAACAGCAGATCTGACATCGAACACTTCCACAACAGCTCCCAGTTTACGTGCTATTGCCAGGGCCTGCAGGCCGGCAACACCAGCTCCGAGAATGAGTACCCGTGCCGGTTTGATAGTTCCGGCTGCCGACATGAACATTGGAAAGAATCGCGGTAAGAGAGAAGCTGCATGTAAAACAGCTTTATAGCCTGCCACAGTGGCCATTGATGACAGAACATCCATAGCCTGAGCCCTGGTAGTCCTGGGAATTAGGTCCAGACCAAGAACAGTAAGACCTTTTTCACGTACCTTCTCAAGCCACAAAGCATTTTCCACAGGATTAAGCAAAGAACATAATATCTGTCCCTCCCGGCAGAGTTCAACATCATTATCAGGAAGAATGTTGACAGTAAGAAGCATTGCGGCTTCTTTAATTATATTCGCTCTGGAATCGATCGAAGCTCCGGCTGTTTTGTATTCATCATCAGAAGCAAAAGCATTGCTTCCTGCACCAATCTCAACCATTACCTCTACTCCTGTTTTCTTGAGTGCTGCAACTTCTCCGGGAAGCAAAGCCACCCTCCTTTCATCACCTTTTTCACTCAGAATTCCAATTAACATAATTCAATTATTAATAGGTTTAATTAATATTTTTTCAAAAATAAGGTGCGAAGATAATAAACATATTTATTATAAGAATAAAATGTAAAAAGAAGATGATTATTTATTTAACTAAAAAAGATTTTAAAAAACCCTTTATTTTCTAATAAATAAAAATACTAAAATAAAATAACTATTTTCAGTAGTGTCCACTTAAAATCGTATTCATTAAAAGAAGAGATCATATGAATTATTATATCATTGAAATTATGTGATTTATGAAGTACCCAAATGCCTTATTTTCTCATAACTTATCGGATTAAATT
>JAAYDB010000041.1 GCA_012729475.1 Bacteroidota bacterium | reverse complement strand
GGAAAGGTGCATTACATCATAACAACAATCCTGGAGGGGTTGACTTCAAAATGACATCCTGACTGACGGTAGCTTTCCCTCGGTTGGAAAAGTTGAAGAAGTTGAAAAAGTTGAAGAAAGTGGGTTGAAACGGTTTTATTGCCACTGCCCCGGTGGAACCTGTACTATTGGAAGTCCAGCCCTCCGGGCTGAAGAACTTTCTGTGCTGTTTTGTGCGAAAGACAGCCAAAATAAATTTGCTTTCTGACCGTAGGTTTTTTTCAAATACCGGGTCATACTTCTGAGTAATTATGAATATCTTCATGAAGACCAAAACAGTTGAAAAAAAATTGTCACTTCCCCTGGATAATAATCAGCACACACCCCGGGGAAAGTAAATTTCTTCAAATGAATTACCAATCCGGGATATAAAATACAATGGTATATGACAAATAGAGTTTCCCTAATTTCAATCTTTCTGATCCTCCTTAATGCAGTGACTATTGCTCAGGAGAAAAGCATAACATTCAAGCTCACCCAATTACTCGACAGTGCCCTGCAGAACAACTATCTTTTACAGGCAAATCAGAAAAACATTCTTATTAAACAGGCTGAAATTGAAGAATTAAAAACAAATTATCAGCCTAAAATAAGTGCATCGGCAGACTTTTCTTTCTGGAAATTCCTTATGCCAAATAAACAAAAAACACTAGGAGACGCACTTACTGACATGTACACCAATATTTCCGTTTACCAGACTATTTACGACTGGGGCGAGAACGAGGCAAAGAAATCGGTTGTTGAGGAAGAAATAAAAATGAACGATGAAATACAAAGGCAGTTACGACATACTATTATCTGGGGTGTTTCCGATGCTTATTTCGAAGCACTAAAAGCACAGTCTGAGATTTCAACTCACAAAAATGCCTTGCAACAATTAAAATCACACCTGCAATATGCTGAAAACCTTTACAGTATTGGCAAGGTTTCCTATGTTGACGTTCTAAAAATAAACGTACAGATCTCTGTTGAAGAAAAAACCTGCAAAAAGCGGAAAATGCCAGACTGAACGAATTGATAAAAATCAAAAGGCTTTGCTATCTCAAAGAGGATGAAATTCTTAACATTGAAGACATTTCTGAGAGCTTATATAATGTAACCAGTGAATTATCATTTTCCCCCTATTCTCTTTATGATACTGCTTTCCAAAATCATCCTGTTCTATTGTCAGGTAACCGGAAAATAAGTATTGAGGCGAGACAAAGAGATATTTACAAGTTACAGAACCGGCCTGAACTCTTCTCCTACGGTGTTGGAAGCTGGGAACATAGTTATATCCCTTTTGGCGATAACTTCAATTACAATATAGGCGTAGGGCTCCGTTACACTCTTCCTTACTGGGGGGGCAGCAGTTATAAATCAAAAATGGTTCAGAGCGATTACCGCATAGAACAAATGAACTATGAAAATGACCAGGCTCTTGTTGATATAAAAAAAAGAAATCGATATCACTCTCAATACTCTGAATGATATTAAAAAAGAAATTTCCAACAACAAAAAAATAATTAGTCTGGCTGAAGAGACTCTTAATAATGCTTTGGTTAAATATCAGGCAGGACAAGGTATAATAATTGACATTTTAGATGCTCAGACAATCTTAACAGAAACTACTATCGCTTATAATATCTCCACAATAAACTATTTACAGGCAATGGTTAAATTGCACTATCTGACAGGTAACGATGATTATCCATTTAACAATATCGGGAATGAAACTCATTTTTAAAACTACCACTTTACTTATACTAACGGCAGGCTTATCTGTATCTTCCTGTCAACAAGAGAAAGAACAAACACCTCAGCCAAAGACGGGCCAGGCTCCTTTGGTGCGGTTACAGCCAGCGGTGAAAACAAAAATGGTTTCTTTTATTGAAATAACCGGTACCATTCAGGCTAATGTTTTTACTGACATCAATTCACCTGCCGATGGCATTATAGAATCGCTTATGGCACGTGAGAACCAGAGAGTTGAAAAAGGCAGGATTATTGCAGTTATCAACCCCACCGACAGGCAGGCACTTATCTCAAAGAACAGGTTACAGGTTCAACAGATTGAAGAAAAACTAAAAACCTCAACCAGAGATACAGAAGAAAACACTCTGTTGACCCGGCAACTTGCTAAAGCAAAAAGCGATCTGGAATACGCAGAAAAAATATATCAGACTGTTCCTGTCATTTGTCCTATGAATGGGTTGGTGACGCAGCGCTGGGCCGATGAAGGCAGCCAGATAGGATCAAAAGAAAAAATACTTACAGTAAGCGACATGAATACCCTGGTCATTAAAGCTGAAGTGAATGAAAAGTATTTTCAGACCGTAAGACAAGGGAACCAATTCCCTGTGATCCTCAATGCCTATCCCGGCGACACATTAACAGGCACCATCAGCCTTGTTTATCCACAGGTTGACCCTGTGACACGGACTGTTAAGTTTGATATTAAATTACGGAATTTCAACAAAAAAATACTCCCCGGGATGATGGCCACAATTGAGATACCTGTTGCAGTAAGAGAAAATGCTGTTGCAGTACCGGAGCATGCCGTACTGACATCGACTGATAATAATTATTTTCTTTTTGTGGTTAACAAGGATTCAGTTGCGGTGAGAAAAATAGTACAGACAGGTATTTCTTCAGGGAATAAGATTGAAATCATAAAAGGTCTGAAAGAAAAGGACAGAGTTGTGGTTTCCGGTCAGGAGATGCTGAAAGACAGCATAAAAGTCAGAATAATGAATACACCGGAGGGAGGCGTTTTATGAAACTTACTATTCAATCAATAAAACGGCCTGCAGGAACCATCATGCTTATGATTGTACTGATGGTTGTTGGAATAGCCGGTTTTATTCAGTTGCCGGTAAATATGTTGCCTGAAATTACTTATCCTTTGGTTAAAGTATGGATCTACTGGCCCGATGCGACTCCTGAACAGGTTGAAAACGAAATAGCAGCCGTAATAGAAAGGCAGATGGCCACTGTCGATGATCTCGATTATATGGAATCAACTTCAGAAGAAGGAGTATATCAGTTAAACATAAATTTTGATTACAATGCCGACCGTGATGTGGCTTATCAGGATGTGCTGGCAAAAATGGGACTCGTAAAAAAAAACCTGCCTGAAGGAAGCCAGGAACCTTTTATCTTTAAAGCTGACCCTTCTGATCTTCCCGTTATCGAAATCCTTGTTTCGTCAGATAATATGAGTCTTACCCAGCTTCGCACCTGGGTTGAAAATGAATTTCAGGAAGAATTTGCATCAGTACAAGGCTCGGCCGGAACCTCTCTGTCAGGAGGAACTAAACGTGAAATAAGGATACATATCAATCCGGTGGCAATGCAGGGATATAACATCGCATTGCAACAAATAAATGAGCGTCTACGGAATGAAAATATCGACATGGCCGGCGGACGCATGATCTCAGGTCCGCGTGATTATCTTATCAGAACCTATGGCGAATATCAGTCTTTAGGAGATATCGAAAACCTTATTATCAAAAAAACCGAAACAGACGGTGAGGTACTTCTCAAAGATATTGCCATAGTAAAAGACCACCATGAATTGCAGCGTACACGGACAAGATATAACGGGAAAGAAGGAGTGCGTATTTCTATATTCCAGCAGGCAGATGCCAATGTTGTGGATGTCTCAGACCAGATTGCCCAACGTATAAATACATTGTATAATGAACTTCCGCCATCAACGACTATCGACATTATTTATGATCAGGCAGAATATGTAAGATTAGCTACCAACGGAGTCCGGGATGCAATGATCCTTGCAGCTATTCTTGTCACTCTGATTACTGCATTTTTCTTATCGGGATGGCGACGTATATTGTCTTTGGCCCTGAGCTTACCTGTCACTTTACTGGGGACTTTTTTCCTGATGGAATTACTGGGCTTTTCAGTTAACATATTTACCCTTGGCGGTTTGGTAGTGGCAATGACTGTGGTTCTTGACAACAGTGTAGTGATGCTGGAGAATATCACCCGTATACAGGAAGATGAACCAGACACCCCCAATCCGGTAACGAAAGGGGCTTTGCAAATAACTGCAGCCATCGCAACAGCAACCCTTACTTTTCTTTCACTTTTCGTTCCTTTTTTACTTGTACCGGGAATGGCATCCCTGCATTTCCGGGAACTGGTTATTACAATAGCTGTCATTATCTTTTTTTCAATGATTGTTTCGCTTACCGTTACCCCCATGTTAATGGCTCTTTTCTATCCCGAAGGCAAAGCGGTTACAAAAAAGCATTCTTTCATTGCCCGTATTTCAGACAAGTTCATAAATGGATTGATATTTATTTATAAACCCATTCTGCACTGGTCACTTAAACTGAGATGGGTTCTCCTGATTATTTTTCTGTTGTTACTCATACCGGGATATCAATTATTGCAAAAAACAGGATCGGAATTTTTACCTAAAGCCGATGACGGATTGATCACTGTTAAAGTGTCGATGCCAACAGGGACATCTATGGAAGAAACTGATAAGGTGTTATCGGAGATTGAAAAGCTTATTGAAAAACAGGAATATATTAAAGGGTATGCCACACTGGCCGGAGGAGGTGTCATGGGATTAGTAACCATGGAAAGAGGCTTTGAAGGGGAAATGAATATCCAACTGGTGCCTGCAGCACAGAGGCCAATGGATACAGATGAATATGTTGAGCAACTGCGTCCCTTAATAATGAAAGCTGTCAAAGCACCCGGAGC
>JAAYDB010000040.1 GCA_012729475.1 Bacteroidota bacterium | reverse complement strand
TTTGAGATTTTACCGGATGACCCTGTGTCGCCTGATGATGAGCTTGTTTTTCAGAATTATTCCACCGGTGCAGATAAATACAGATGGTTTTTTGGTGACGGTGAGGTTTCTGATTTTGTGGAACCACAACACAAGTATTCAGTTCAGGGTAATTACAGTATTACTCTGGTAGCTGTTTCAGAACATGGTTGTACTGATACTCTTACCATCGAAAATGCCTTTTCCTTATCAAACTATATTATAGAATTCCCCAATGCTTTTATCCCAAATCCTGATGGACCTTCAAATGGCTGGTACTCGGCAAAGAGTGATGAAACAGCCAGCGTTTTCCACCCCTTTGCAAAAGGTGTTTCAGATTATCAACTGAGGATCTTCAGCAAGAACGGTGTCCTGTTATTTGAAAGCAATGATGTTAACATAGGATGGGACGGCTATTACAATGGCCGTTTATGTGAGCCCGGAGTATATATATGGAAGGTGAGGGGAAATTTTATTAACAGGGAACCATTTATAAAAATGGGGGATGTGACACTTCTTAACGGCATTTTATAAAATCCGCAGATGCCCATTCTGAGCTATTTGTCGATCATTGTCCTTTTCTTGGATTTTAGTGCAGAATATTAGTCCCGGGAAAATTTAATTGTGTAGTGTCACATTTGGTTGAAAATTCCGTACAAGAGTAATGTATTGTGAAATGATTTCAGTATTTTCGTTATTCGTAAACCTAAAATGGGAGTTTTGTTCAAAAGGATCAAATATATTGTTCTACTGTCATTTATCCTTTTTCAACATGGTTATAGCCAGGACCCTACTTATTCACAGTTTTACGCCAATCCACTCTATCTGGCGCCCTCATTTGCAGGAGCTACTGAGGAATACAGGCTGGGTCTGAATTACAGGAACCAGTGGCCTGCTATACCCGGAGTTTTTCATACATACAGTATCTCTTTTGACAGGGCGATGCCGAATTTCAATTCAGGCCTCGGAATACTTGCAAGCTATGACGTCGCCGGTTCCGGAGAACTTAGTACAACAAATATAGGATTGCTTTATTCCTATGATTTCAATATATCAAGAGACTGGCATATAAGGCCGGGTGTTCATTTCAAATTTTATTACCTGGGGCTTGATATTTATAAGCTTGTGTTCAATAGTCAGATGACCGGCAGCGGTACAACACCTTCTGTTTATCCCCCGCCTTTTGATAATGTGGCTGACGTCGACTTTGCCACATCAGCTCTTATATATAACGACAGGATCTGGGCAGGATTCACTCTTGACCATCTGTTGGTACCTAAAACATCTTTTTATGGAGAGGATGCCCATGTGCCTGTCAAATTTAATCTTTTTGGCGGAGTGCAGCTGGTGAAAAAAACAAGGTTGAGAGTCAAGATGGAAGAAACACTGTCTATTGCATTGAACTTTCAAAAACAGGCCAATTTCTATCAGACCGATGTTGGTCTGTATTATTTTAAAAGCCCTCTTATTTTTGGTTTATGGTACAGGGGAATTCCTTTTATGACCTCCCAGGCCGGCGATGCAATAATCGGTCTTGTAGGCTTTAAAAATGATTATCTCCATATAGGATACAGTTACGACTTTACTATTTCGAACCTCATTACTTCAACGGCAGGCGCTCATGAGATATCTTTGGTATATGAGTTCACCTCTGTTGCCTTTAAATCACAGAGAAGAAAAATGAGAGCTCTTCCTTGTCCTGAATTCTGATCCATTATTGTTTCACCTTCACTGATCAGTTCCTTCATTTATATTTATACAGTTCAGGTGCTTCCTTAAATAGATATTTTTCTATATTTGCGACTGACTAATGTTTAATCAATAATATATTGTGATGAAGAAACTGCACATTGTCCTGTTTTCCGTCTTATTTCTGGCAATAGCACTCCTCTATGTACTGTTCTTTACCGGTAAAGACGGGGCAAGGGACGATACCCCCGGTTCTGCCCTTGTTCATTCCGACGCACAGGGAATAGCTTTTGTGAACATAGATTCGGTTATCTATAATTTTGAAATGTTTCACGACAGAAGTGATGAATTGATGGCCAAACAGCAAAAAGCAGAAGCTGAGCTTACCAATAAGGGCACTCAGTACGAAAGAAGTGCCAGAGATTACCAGGACAAAGTGAATAAAGGGCTTGTTACCAGAGCTACTGCGGCAGAGTTGGAACAGTCTCTTTATCAGCAACAACAGGAGCTGGTGGCTCTCCGTGATAACCTTCAGTCTGGCCTGATCGAAGAAGAACAGGTAATGAACAGACAGATAGTCGAATATATTACTTCGTATCTCGAAGATAAGCAGGCAGATTATAATTTTCAGTATATCCTCGGGAAAAGCTTTGGCAGCGTTGTCCTGTACGGCGATTCAGCTCTCGATATAACAGACAGACTCGTTGAAGAACTGAACAGTAAATACCTGGCAGAAAAAAAATAAAACATATGGCTTTTGCCACTTTGTGGCTTGAGAAAAAAGCTCTTTTCCCACAACTTGTCGAAGAGCCTTCTGAAAAATCAACAGGTATTATTGTAGTCATACCTGCTTTTGATGAACCGGAAATAGCCAAACTTCTTGATTCCCTGGCTTCCTGTACACCCCCTTCATGCGGAGTGGAGATTATCGTTATAGTCAATGCGGGTCTTGATGCTGCAGAAGAAAGCATCCTTAATAACCGGCTGTGTGTTGATTCTGTTATTAAGTGGAAGAGCACAAACCCCGGATGTTTTTTCAGACTTTTTGTTTTTGATACCGGACGCTCACTTATCCCCGGATGGGGAGCAGGACTGGCCAGAAAAACAGGGATGGACGAAGCTCTGAGACGTTTCAGTACAGCCGGTAATCCAGAAGGTGTAATAGTAAGTCTGGACGCTGACTGTACAGTGGAAAAGAACTATTTTACATCTGTATGCAATGATCTACTTTATGATAATGATAAGTGTGCCTGTTCAATTTATTTCGAACATCCTGTCAGCGGAACAGAATTTCCTGAAGATGTTTACAGACATATAACTCTTTATGAATTGCATATGAGATATTTTGTCAGAGGGATGGGATACTCGGGTTTCCCCTGGCCCTTTCATACAATAGGCTCAGCAATGGCAGTAAAAGCATTACGGTATATGCATGCAGGCGGAATGAACAGAAAACAGGCAGGAGAAGATTTCTACTTTATCCGGAAATTGTTACCAGCAGGCGGATATTTTAACCTTAATTCAACTACAGTATTTCCCAGTCCGAGGAAATCGTTCAGAGTACCTTTCGGTACCGGACCTTCCATGATCAGATTTATGGAAAAAAATGAAAATATTTTTTTTTCATATAATATTAAGGCCTTCGAAGAACTGAAAGTACTTTTTTGTGATATAGAAAAGCTTTTTTGTTTTGGATCTGAAGAAACAAAAAATCACTACCGGAATATTCCGGAAGGTATTAGATCCTTCATCAGCTATGACGAATGGCTGCCGGCTATAGATGAAATAAGGAGAAACACTTCTTCATCAGTATCTTTCAGAAAAAGATTTTTCGTATGGTTTGATATGTTACGGATTGTCAGGTATCTGAATCATGTACACAAAAATCATTTTACAAAGCAGAATATTACTGAAGCTTCCGGGAAATTGCTTTTGCTAAACGGTGATTCCCTGGAATGTGATGACCCTCGTAGTTTGCTTACTTATTACCGCTTGCTTGACAAAAACACCTGATACTTCAGGGATGTCTGGTAAATTATTCCTTATCCCCGGCAGAAACAATACACCCTGAGCAATACACGAAACCTTGAGACTATCTGTTCAACTCCCTTTCAACCTCTTCACCCCCCTTCAACTTCTTCAATCTTCTTTCATCTTCTTCAACCTTTTCTCCTGACGCGGAGATTCCGCGTCAGCTACTCCTGAGGGTTTCCCCTATCATCAACAAGGTATTTATCTGTTTTCCCTGGTGTTTTTCCGGTCCTCTTTTGGTGTGAGAACAATAAAAAGATCTTCATCCGGCTTTTTCATACGGTATTGTTCCCTGGCAAATTTCTCCAGGTTGTGGTCATCCGTTTTCAGTTCCTGTAATTTGCTTCTGTCAACTTTGATCTTTTCAGTATAATATTCTTTATCGGTCTTTAATCTGTTCAGTTCTCTCATCTCCCTTATCCTCAGGAGAAGGTTATTTGAATCAAGGAGTATTATCCATATAAGGAAAACAAGAATGGTAAGGAAATATTTGTTCCTGAACAGTGCAGGTATCTTTTCGTTATATTTGAACCTTATCATTATAATGCAAAGCTAAAACATTTTTTTTCAACCTGTATTCATCAGAACAATCAACTGCAATATACATTGAATATTTTATAAAAATGTTACCGGCCTGTTTATTATCCTGACTGACGGCAATCCTTACTGGGTTGAAGGAAGTTGAAGGAAGTTGAAGGAAGTTGAAGAAGTTGAAGAAGTTGAAGAAGTTGAAGAAGTTGAAGATGGATGCATTGACGATAATTCCGGACGGCGCCGAAAGACGCTGTATTTTATCCTTACTGAAGGCAACCCTTCCAGGGTTGGATTGGTGTTATTGTCACTGCCCCGGGCGAAACCGGGGCTATTGGAAGTCCAGCCCTCCGGGCTGAAGAACTTGTCTTGTCCTGAAATAGGTTTACACAAAAAAGTGTAAAATGGAAGATAAGAGTAAAGTTATTTCAGGATTAAGAAGTGGTAGTTCTTTTACCATTTCAGAGCGGCATCAAATTATTCAA
>JAAYDB010000039.1 GCA_012729475.1 Bacteroidota bacterium | reverse complement strand
TTAGTGACATTTTCATTAAATACTTTCAGGACTTCTTCCCAGGTAACAGGATCTTCATCATCTTTCCAGGAATCGTAATCGGTACTCATGGCGACAACAGCATAAGGTATTCCCAGTTCATTGGCAAGGATAGCTTCCGGTGCAATTGACATATTCACAATGTCGGCACCCCACAGGCGGAACATTCCGGATTCTGCCCTTGTCGAGAAACGTGGTCCTTCAATAGTGATTATTGTGCCCTGTTTATGGATTTTCAAACCCATTTCTTCAGCAGTGGCAATAAGAAGATTTCTCAGCATACTGTCGAAAGGATCAGCCATTGAAGTATGCTTAAGTTGTCCCTTTTCAAACTCATCAAAGAAGGTATGGATACGGTGATGAGTGAAATCGATGAACTGATCGGGGATTACCAGTTCTCCTCTTTTGATCTCTTCTCTCAGACTTCCGCATGCAGTGGTAGCCAGTATGTGTGTGCATCCTGCTTCTTTCAGAGCATATATATTGGCCCGGTTGTTCACTTTTGAGGGTGATATTGTGTGATGCCAGCCATGCCGCGAGAGAATAACTATTTCTTTCCCGTTGACAGAGCCAGTAAGCAGAGGAGAAGAAGGATTACCGAAAGGAGTTACAACACTTTTTTCAGCAGATGATACCAGAATATCCGGGTTTTCGAGTCCTGACCCACCAATTATACCTGTTTTTATCATTTTTCTTTCCTGATATATTGCATGAGAATATTAACAGCTTCATCCATATCATGACCAAATGTTAATATGCCGGCTCTGTCACCGGCCATAATAATGATCCTTTTCTCGAAGACATTGGAATCGCTGAAGAGCTTGAATATATCTTTAGCCAGTCCCATGGAACCATAATCCATTGATGGATTGGTTGTGGGCACATTGTATATAAGATCATTCCAGAGATCCAGATTATGAACATGTACCACTGCATTAGCCCCGGGGTCGGCAAGATATATTGCTGCATGGGTCAGGGATTCAGAGGAAGCTTTCAGAGGGCCGGTACATTGAACGGCATTATCGTCTATATTAAAGGAAATGACTTTAACATAATGTTCGGGTTCCAGTTCCGGTATCTCACCTGTGGCTGATGCTGTAATAATAAACTGATTACCTCCTTTTATCCGCATGCTGATATTACCAAATCCGACTCCGTTTTCATAAACACCTATAAGATCCATATTATACAGGATCTCTCTCCAGTAATTAATTGTTTCGTATTGATCGTCAGAAATTACAGGACCTGTCTGGTTCCAGTGACAGTTGAATTTTACAACCCCTTCCATTTCATTTTATATTATTAAACATTTTTTTTATCTCTTTTTCATCAGGTTTACATATCCCTTTTTCGGTAATAAGACCGCTTATCAGTCTGGCAGGAGTAACATCAAATGCATAATTGACAGCTGTGGTGTTTTCGGGGCATATTCTGATAGTGACGATATCATTTCCCGATAAACCGCTAAGATGTGTAACTTCTTCAGGATCCCTTTCTTCTATAGGTATCTCCTGTATCCCGTCACTTATTGTCATGTCGAAAGAAGAGAGAGGGAGGGCTGCATAAAAAGGGATATGGTTATCATGAGCTGCCAGAGCTTTCAGATAGGTGCCTGTTTTATTTGCCACATCACCTTTCTTTGTTGCCCTGTCACAGCCGGTGATGACTATATCAACCATTCCATGCTGCATAAGATGCCCGCCTGTATTATCTGTTACAAGAGTATAAGGTATTCCTGCCTCACCAAGTTCCCAGGCAGTCAGTCTGGCTCCCTGGTTCAGGGGCCTTGTTTCATCAACCCATATATGAACAGGTATTCCTGACTCATGTGCAAGATATAAAGGAGATGTGACGGTCCCATAGTCGATACATGCCAGCCAGCCTGCATTACAATGGGTGAGGATGTTAACTGTTTCTCCCTTCTTTTTCCTGTTTATTTCTTTTATAAGTGGCAGACCATTAACACCTATCAGACGGCAGTTTTCCTTTTCTGCTTCACAAAACTGAAGTGCAGCCCTGAGAGCAACAGAAGAAAGCTCTTTTTCATCTTTCACTTCATTGAGCTCTGCCATAACCCTGTTCACTGCAATGGAAAGATTAACTGCAGTAGGCCGACATGATATAAGGTATCTGGCTGCATTGGCAAGATGTTGCATGGGATTTGATGCCGGAGTTATCTCAAGTGTGGCCAGATAGATACCAAAAGCAGCAGCAGCACCAATAAGCGGTGCTCCCCTGACTGTCATATCCTTTATGGCAGTGTAAATATCATCGACCGAACGAAGTTCCTTTGTCTCAAAAACGAATGGTAACTTTTGCTGATCAATTACTTTTACTACTGAAGGATCAGATTCATCAAGCCAGATACTCTGATAATTTTTTCCTCTGACCAGCATTGATATATGATCTGTTAACCTGTAATCAATCAGTTGCAAAAATACAAATTTATCAGCAATTTATTCATTTAACTAATTCAATCATCAAAGGAGTGAATCAACAAGTGCTGTTTTTAGAATTCTCGACCGGATGATTCGAATATTTTGAAGAAAATGAATTTAGTTGTAAATTTACACGTCGTAGAAACCTGATATCCATTAAAGGCTTATATGGTTAATAAAGAGGAATTTAGAAAGAAGATAATAATTACTTCAGGGCATATTTTCAGTCGTTACGGGTATAAAAAAACCACAATGGATGAGATATCGAGAGCCCTTAAGATGGGAAAGAGTTCCATTTATTACTATTTCAGGAGCAAGGAGGAAATCTTTGAAGCGGTAGTGCTTCACGAAGCGAATATACTTAGACATGAGCTTACTACAGCTATTAAGTCGGTTGAATCTCCGGTAGAAAAAATGAAGAATTATGTTTTTGTCAGGATGAAAGCGTTCGAAAAATTATCCAATTATTATAATGCTATCTTTGACAAGAACCTTGACCACTTTGAATTTATTGAATCAATCCGTTCAAGGTATGACCGTGAAGAGCTGGCTATTCTGCGTCTGATCCTGTATGACGGAGCCAGAAAAAAAGTTTTTTCGGTAGCTAACAGTGAATATACTGCTCTGGCTGTTCAGACGGCATTGAAAGGGCTTGAAGTACCGCTTTTCTGGGAAAAAAAAGAGATGAACATTGAAAAACGATTGTCGGCAATACTCGACATATTGTTTTATGGTATTATAAGAAAATAGAGAATAAACAGCTTACTGTTCTCTCAGTATATTCAGGATGCTGTTTTTGTTTTGCGGTTTTTTTGTTTATCCCTTTTTATTACTGCCCTTTTCCCTTTCTTCAGGCTGTAATAAAACCAGGCAACACCCATCAGGAAAAAAGGGATACTGAGAAGTTGTCCCATATTGAGTTTCATTCCTGCTTCAAAAGCAACCTGATCCTCTTTCAGGAATTCAATAAAGAAGCGGGCAAGAAATATCAGGATTAGTGCCAGACTTATCAGGGTCCCCTGTATATGTTCCCCTTTCTTTCTCCAGTAGAGTCTGAAAAGCAATAAAAAGATAAAGAGATATGCCAGTGCTTCATATATCTGGGTCGGATGTTTGGGAGCATTTTCTCCGTTACGGAGAAAAACAAAGCCCCAGGGGACAGTTGTCTCAACACCATATATCTCCGAATTCATGAGGTTGCCCATCCTTATGAAGAAACCGGAAAGGGCAACAACAATAGCTATTCTGTCAATAGTCCAGGTAAAGTCTTTTTTTTCTTTCCTGTCGAAAAGCCATAAAGCAAGTAGTATACCTATGGCAGCACCGTGACTGGCAAGTCCGCCACGCCAGGTCATAAGTATCTCCAGGGGATGTGCAAGATAATAGGCCGGTTCATAAAAGAGACAATGTCCCAGCCGGGCTCCCACTATGGTGCCCACTGCCATGTAAATAGTCAGTTTATCGAGAAGGGCATCACTCAGATTTTCATTTCTGAAAATCCGGAGCATAATTATATATCCGAAAAGGAAAGAAGAAGCAAAGAGAAGACCATACCACCTGATAGCAAAAGAACCAATGCGGAAAATTTCAGGATTAACATCCCAGGGGATCACATTTATATGCATAAGAAGCTTATTATAATCAAAACCAAAGGTAAAAATAATATAATTGATAGAACTATTCAGTTTTGACTCATATTAGTTTCATGCGATTATTTTATCCGCTTTGGCATAAAGATAATGACGGGCGCGAGTGGCAGGTTTAATTGACTTTGCCTGCTCCCTCTGGTCCGGGGAGTCGGTTTTCCGGTGCTTGATCCGTTTTCAGAGTCCGGAGTTTGCTCAGGGGTTCATATTATTTGATTTATTCCTTAAATGGGGGGATGGAACTTACATTCTTAAATTGAATGATCATTTCCTTTTGTCAGTTGCTGCTCATGTAAGTTTCAGGGCAGCTTTTGGATTTAAAGTGAAGAACTCATAAAAAAATGATGTAAGTTTGTAGGTCATAACACAGAGCCGGGATGATCAGACTGAGCAACTTTAAACATTTTTTCCCCATTTTCATTCTGTTTAGCCTGATAGGAGGGTGTGCAAAAGTTGGTTCTCCTTCGGGTGGCCCGCTGGATCAGACTCCTCCGGAAGTAGTGGAAAGTATGCCACCCTCCGGTATCACAAATTTTACAGATAAAAAGATCATTATCACTTTCAATGAATTTATCCAGCTGAATGAGATAACCCAGAAATTCATGGTATCGCCACCTATGGATAATCTGCCGGAACTAAGACTCAAGGGGAAAAACCTTGAAATAACTTATGAAGATGATCTGAGAGAAAATACTACCTATACTTTTTATTTTCAGGATGCCATCAGAGACCTTAATGAGGGTAATCCTATTGATAATTATTCTTTTGTCTTTTCAACAGGTCCTTCACTCGATTCCCTCACTGTCACAGGAAATGTACTGAAAGCCTATGATCTTAATCCGCCAGAAGATGTAATGGCAATGCTTTACAGTGATCTTTCTGATTCTGCTTTTATTAAAAAAATACCCGATTATATTTCAAGGGTAGATGAGAACGGATATTTCAGAATTGATAATATCAGAGAGGGATCTTACAGGATATATGCTCTTAAGGATGTAGATAACAGTAAGAATTATAACCTTCCCGATGAAGAAATAGCTTTTCTTGACACTGTCCTTAATGTCAATGTTACAAACAATTATCTGCCGTTATTCTCAGTGGAACAAGCTGTATCAATATCCGGTGAAGAAGCGGATACCATCATCCCCACCGGAGATCATAAACTAATCCTTTTCAAACCCTTTATTAAGAATTATTATCTGACATCTTCTTTACGTAATGAAGCTTATAAATTAAGCTATACTCTGTCTGTGCCTCCTGATACTATCGGCTTCAGTTTTTCTCTGCCCGGAGCGGATGAAGATTCTTATT
>JAAYDB010000038.1 GCA_012729475.1 Bacteroidota bacterium | reverse complement strand
AGTGGGTTGTAACGGAAAGTGTTGTATTCTGCTTTCTCAGAACTCGTCGCAATGTTCCGATGTAACCTGAACCCTAAGCCTCTTCAACCGCTTCAACTTCTTCAACTTCTTCAACCAAGAAAAGCTACCGTCAGTCAGGATGTCATTTTGAAGTCAACCCCTCCACGGTTGTTGTTATGATGTAATGCACCTTTCCCGGGGTGGAACCCGGGCTACTGGATGTTGACGCCTCCGGTGTCATGGGAAAAAAGAATCAATGTTTTGCACAGCATTAAATTCCGGGAATAATTATATAAAATTTATTTTGGGTGTCTTTCGCACAAAACAGGAAAAAGGATAGCTGTAAAAAATAAACAGATAGTTTATAGCTGAAAGAGTAGTTTATTCTATTTACCTGTACAGATAGAGAAATCCCCTGTATTCCTTACTGTCATAACGGAGATCGTCCCAACCAAGGGCCCGGATAATGTAGAGATATATTCCGGGCCGGGCTTCGATGGAACTGTTATTAACCTTCCCGTCCCATCCTTCCCATGATTTAATTCTGTCACTGTCACCACTGTAGCCATATACTTTCAGTCCTGATCTGCTGAATATTTCAACATTCAGGTAGCGCAGAGACCGAGCATCAACTATAAACCTGTCGTTATAACCATCTTCATTGGGAGTAAAAGCATTGGGGATATTTAGTCTGGAAGGTTCTACATATATACTGTCAAGTTTAACAGAATCAACGCAAAGCAGGTCACTTTCAATCCTGAGTTTCGGATAATAGAGTCCGGGTTTATTATATACATGGGGTTCCGGATTCTCGAGAGAGGATGTGGTATTATCCCCAAAATCCCATTCGAATTTTGACCCTCTTACTGATTTGTTGATGAACATAACTTCGAGAGGAGCTTCACCTGTTACAGGTTGGATGAGTGCATCGGCCTTCACATGAATAGATTCATAAAAAAATGATGCTTCGCTTTTACAACCCAGGCTGAATACTTCAAGTTTATATGTCACATCTTCGAGTGGAGGAGAATAAGTTACCGGGTCAATATCGATTGAAGGGTAAGGGATAACAGAAGGTGGTGTGGATGACCAGAGGAAAGTTATTTCGTTACTAAAAGAAACAACAGTTCCATTGGACGGGTCCCTGTAATAGAATGCATCAACAGTTGCTTCGGCATCTCCATCCAGGGCGACACGATTACACAGTTGCTGAGCGAGAGAAGCCTCTGCAACAGGCGGCTCATCCATAACAATCCATGCTATCAGACTGGTATCACAGTTACCGCTTCCAGTGATATCAATTTTGTAACCTCCTTCTTCAAGACCTGCATGCTGGGAAGAGCTGACTCCGTTATCTGATTTAAGGAAAACACTGAAACTCTTTGTAGCATCATTCCACTTATACCATGAAAAATTATAAACAGAGCCTTCACATTTGGGATTGACTGCATTAAGTGTTCCTGTCTCCGTACCACTGGCATTACAGTAAATAAAAACAGGATGCTTCACATCCGGCATGGAAGGATAATCAGTATATCGCAACGATGCTGATCCCGGAGCAGATATTTGTGCAACAGCTGACAGAGGTAACAGCAATATGATAAATAATAAACAAAAACGCACAGGCAGAATAATTTATTTTTGATAACGGATATTTTGACTGTATTTGTATAATAATACGCAATTATAATAAAAAGGATCAAAATATCCGGTTATTTGTTTTTTCTGATTATTCCGGAAGCTATTATTTAAATTCCTGTATGCCCGTCAGAGATATTTATTAAATTTGCCGGCCCGGAACGCTGTAATTCCGAAATACTATGGCCATAAGTTACCTTAACAATCTGAATGAAGCCCAGCGACAGGCGGTTATCAATACCGACGGCCCTGCTCTTGTTATTGCGGGTGCCGGTGCAGGCAAGACTAGGGTTCTCACCTACAGGATAGCCTATCTTCTTCAGAAAGGTATTTCTGCAGGCAGTATCCTGGCACTGACTTTTACAAACAAGGCTGCGGCAGAGATGAAAGAAAGGATAGCAGGGATAGCAGGGCCTGAAGTAAGCAGGTTCCTGTGGATGGGCACATTCCATTCTATCTTTGCAAGGATACTGAGGAAAGAGGGTTCCAGACTGGGCTATAAACAGAATTATACAATATATGATACCACTGATTCAAAAAGTCTTATCAGAAGTATCATCAAAGAGCTTAGCCTTGATGACAACATCTATAAGCCGGGTATTATAGCTTCAAGGATCTCAGCAGCAAAAAATAATCTTATAACATCCTCCATGTATGCAGCAGACAGCTCAATGACGGATTACGATAAAAGTGCCCGTATGCCGCTTCTGTCTGAAATATACAGGATCTATGCCTCCCGTTGTTTTAAGGCAAATGCCATGGATTTTGATGATCTGCTGCTAAACATTAATATCTTGTTCAGAGATTTCCCTGAAGTTCTGTCAGCATATCAGGAACGATTCAAATATATCCTTGTGGATGAATACCAGGACACCAACTACGCTCAATATCTCATTGTAAATAAACTTGCTGCTGTACACCACAATCTGTGTGTTGTGGGTGATGATGCCCAGAGTATTTATTCTTTCCGTGGGGCAAGAATAGAGAACATACTGGGTTTCAGGAACGATTATGCCGATTACCGGCTCTTCAAACTCGAACAGAATTACCGGTCGACACAGATCATTGTGAATGCTGCCAATGAACTTATTGAAAAGAACAGCGGACAGATCAGGAAGAAGGTATTTTCAAATAATGAACCAGGGGAAAAGATCTGTCTCTTCAGATCTATGACAGATATTGAAGAAGGTATCAACATTGCTTCAGATATCTTTGACAGGAGATATTCTCTCAAGCTTAAATGGTCTGATTTTGCAATTCTGTACCGTACTAATGCACAAAGCCGGATATTTGAAGAAACGCTTCGAAAAAAAAATATCCCCTACAGAATTTACGGAGGTCTTTCTTTCTATGATCGTAAAGAGATCAAAGACCTGCTGGCTTATTTCAGGATGATCATCAATCCTGAAGATGAAGAAGCTATAAAAAGATCGATCAACTATCCCAAAAGGGGAATTGGCGACACCACTCTGGCGAAAATCCTCGAACTGACTTCCATGGAGGATACCTCTGTCTGGGACATTCTATGCAGGATAAATAATTACCCTGAAAAATTCAATAAAGGGACTGCGCTGAAACTGGCAGGATACACTGAAATGATCAAGGCTCTTTCTGTAAATAAAGACACTACAGATGCTTATGCAAAAGCCGGAGAAATTGCTGCTGCCTCAGGCATTGTCAGAGAGTTGAGGAATGGCAATCTCCCTGAAGAAATAAGCCGTTATGAAAATATCCAGGAACTATTGAACGCCATAAAAATCTTCACTGAAGCTGCAGAGACCAACGGAGAACCTTCCAACCTTGAAGCTTATATGGCAAATGTCGCTTTACTGACCGATCAGGATACTGACACGGAAAAAGACAGCGACAAGGTTACCCTTATGACCATGCATTCGGCTAAAGGACTGGAATTTCAGTATGTGTATATTGTAGGAATGGAGGATACTCTTTTCCCCTCCCCAAAATCAACTGGATGTTCAAAAGATCTTGAAGAAGAAAGACGTCTTTTTTATGTGGCTCTTACCCGTTCAAAAAAACATGCCACACTCAGCTATGCTCTCAACAGATATATATGGGGTAACCTTGAAAGCAGTCACCCAAGCCGCTTTTTGCGTGAGATCAATCCTGAATTTATTGACAACAGACAGCCGGCAAAGAAAACAGGACCTTCCTTTAAGACAGATCAGTTTAAACCCCGCCCTTTCCGCGAAGAGACATTTAATTATAAACCTTCTTCCAAACTTAAAAAACTGACAAGAACAGAGAATACTGTGTCATCCGCAAACGAGTCTTCAGATCCCTCAGAATTCCGGGAAGGAGATAAAGTGTATCATGAAAGATTCGGAACAGGAGTAATAGTATCAATAGAAGGTAATAAACCCAACACCACAGCTACCGTCGAATTTGCAAATAACAACAGAAAAAAATTACTTCTGAGATTTGCAAAACTGAATAAGGTATAAACTTTTAATGCTGATATTATTGTTTTTTTGTATACCTAATCTGGTAATAGTATAAACAATACTATTTTTCGCTTTGAACCCCTGCCTGGTCAAAATTCATCTGCCTGAGAGTATATCCTGCAGTTGAAATAGCATGGCTGATACCGGTTTTTATTTCTTTAGTTTCTGATCTCATAAGCAGTTCATTGTTTCCGTCATAGGATTCTGTAGCAAGTACAAAACCGTCGCGTAGTTCAGGAATACTGTAATAAGGCGAAAACCCTGCTTTTGAATAGGTTCTGGAATCCAGACTCAGTTTCAGATCATTTGTTACCCATAACTTACCATGGTCATCACTATCAGTTTCCTTCACAAGATATTCATCACATTTATATCCTGCAATAACCTTTGTATTGCCGGTTTTTGTAATTATCTGCTCTGAGTCATCTTCATCAGCGGATATACTGTTCTCATCAGGCACTTCACTTATAATCCCGAATTTTGTACTCCCCATATCTGTCAGCAAAATAAAACTTCTGTTCTCACTATCAAGGACCATTTTTGACTGCATTGCCATATCCTGATCTTCTCCCGCCTGAACCTTCATTCTCGATTCAAACCCTCCATTTTGGTCAGTATCGTTCCAGTATATATAATAATCCATATTCATAATCTCATCCCCGTCATAAACTTCTGTCACCATATAAAGCTCATTATTAAATGAATATGATTCTTCATATCCTGCTGTAACACTCCCTCCTAAAATAGCTCCCGGATCGAAAGTTTTTCTCCTTCTTTCTGTGACAGATTCGTCTTCAGCTGCTGAAACATCCTCTTCCAGGGATGTCTCGACCTCTCTGACTTTTTTATTGATAGCTGTGTCAACCTTCTCCTCAATTTTTTTATTAATGGCCTGATTTAACCTGTTCTTCAGAATATTTCCCACCTGACCATTCAGCGAAGAAGGTGTCAAAAGCATCAGGCAGAATAACGACAATAAGATTTTTGATTTCATAAAAATATAGCTTAAGGTAAATAACTAATAAAATTACTAATTTTTTTAACAGCTAATTGAATGATTAAAAAAAAAGCCGGATAAAAAATTATCCGGCACCCTGAAATATTACTTTCAATCCATTTATTCAACAGCCACCACTTCTTCCGGAGTATCGCTTTCTCTTACTACCGATTCGTAAAGCGATGCAAATGAACTCTTAATCCACATTATTGCAGGGAAAACACCTATAAAAAACAGGATCAGACCGAATATCCATATAAAGAAAGCCACAAACCCCATAAGGAAAATAGTCCATCCATGTCCTTTCGTAAGTTTCCAGCTTGTTTCCACTGCTTCAATAGGATCAAGTTTCTTATCCATTATCAGGAAGCTGGTAAAAGCCAACCGGCACGCAATAATAATTCCAGGGACAATAAGAGCAAACATCCCGATAGCTATCAAAGCACTAACCAGGAGATTAGCAAGTACAATATTCAGGTAATTAGTCCAAAACCCCCTTATAAGCCACTCAAAATCCGGCTTTTCTCTTCTTACAGCCTGAAGAAATATCATTCTGCCCCCATATCTTACTACAGGTAAAGCAAGGAAAGTATAGGCCAATGCTATGAGACCTGCAAAAATCGCAAATGCACCAATGGAGGCAATACCGAATATCTGCCCCCAGTTACCATCCCATTTCCATGGGTGATCCATAAAATCAAAGTTGTCAACTTTGAAATTAATTCCACTCATGGGTCCGGTTAAAACTCCCAGGACAAAAACAACCAGTAATAACCGTAGAAAATTATCAAGCATTACATTCCATCCTGTCCCATAAGAATCACCGAAAGAAGGCCGCAGCCGGTATTGTCTTCCCTGTTCTTTTTCAGTATTCATAATAATTATTTTTTTTGTTATTAAAATCAAATGTAGGTCAGCCAAAAGGAATTATCTCAATACTATAGTAGTGTTTTATGAAAATCCTACTAAAGTATGTATGCCAATAATTAAGCAGGATATAATTTTAATGGCCTAATGGCAATCATACATATTCATCATAATATTCATCCTTGTTTGTGCAGAAATTACATATGGGTTTCATAACTTTATAAAATCCATGTTCAGAATAATTTTCCATATACTATTTATTATTACTGCAGCTCTTGCTTCGCTTGGGATAGGACTATCCCTGAGACTAAGAAAGAATAAGGGGACGAAGACTTTCTCTCCTTTACTGTATTTTCAGGTCTTCATCTTTACTTTTGGTTTTTATGGTGTTTGGGGACAGGTTTTTATTAAATCCTTTTTCGAATCGTATATTTCCGGAGAAATTCTTACAAGATTTTCAAATATTTCCTTATTCATGGGATTACCCTTTCTTGTATTTGCCTGGATGATGCTTATTCAGTTTTCTTTTGCCTTATCGGGTGGCAGAACAGTTAAATGGTTTATCCCGGGCTTTCTGACAGCAAACTTCAGTATATTGTTCACTCTGGGTTATATCATTGCTGCAAGAGATATTAAAGAACCTCTTGAATTAACAAAACACTATTATATCTTTTTCAGTATTCTTTACTCTTTGGCTGCATCAGGTATTATCTTTTTCACGAGCCAAAAGAACTCTGTGATTAGCAGTGATAACAGAAAACTGATATCCCTTATTCTCCCCCTTATAACTCTTTTACAATGTTCTGTACTGGTATTTTATAATACTGAGACATGGCTGGCAGGAATTTTTATTTTTATATTCTTTTCAGGGAGTGTTTTTCTTCCTTTCTATCTGAGCTATTGCACAGTAATGAAGGATCAACAGACGGTTGGAGCAATGATTCTGTCATTTGAAGATTTCTGCAGTAAGTATGACATATCTCCAAGGGAATCTGATATCATAAGAGAAATATGTAACGGTCTAAGCAACAAAGAAATATCCGAAAGGCTCTTTATCAGTCTGCAGACAGTAAAAGACCACACGCATCGGATATATATTAAAACCAATGTCAGAAGCAGGGTTCAGCTTATCAACCTGGTTAAAGATATCAAGATCATTTATCCGTCTTAAAAGCCAGAAACACTATCATAATTCCTCCGTCAAAGTCAAGTTTAAAATAATCACCCGTTGCTTCGTTCAGGGTACCCTCCCACCAGTTATTCAGATTTCTGTTTTTTAAAGGATATAATAATCCGTAAGAAGTTATCCTGGTTGACGGGTCAATTGAGAAGACCGAGACCTGCTGACCGGGGGCAGAGTCAACAGTGCAGCTTTTTACGAAAGGGATAAAAATCCCTGTATCTGTAACCATCTTGACATTTACAATTTTTATGTATTCCGCAAGAAGAGATATGTTACCAACTGAATGATCTTCACGTTTGCCTGTGGCTCCAAGAATCACAAGATCGTCATAACCCGCATTCAGGCACCATCTTACTGATTTTGTTAGGTCATTGGATTCCTGTTCACTGTCAACATATAATCTGTCAGCAAACCTTTCCTTTAATTCTTCACTCAGAGAATCCATGTCTCCTACAATGACTGAAGGAGTCATGCCGGCATCTGCCAGATACCTGGCACTTCCATCGCAACATATAATAAATTCAGATTCTCTAAGATAACGAAGGGGAATCTCATGTTGAGGGAAATCACCATCAGCAATAATGACTGCTTTTTTAGATATCGGTTCCAATTTTGGTATCAATCTATATCCGTTTTTAAGAAATACTTCTTTCTTTTTGTTTTTCAGTTATAACCAGACTGTCTTTATCCACCGGCACAAAATCCAAACGATGTTTCCCTGGCAGTGATTTCCTCCATTCAATGAGGCCGGCAAAAGACATAATGCAATATACAATATAAAGGATCACTGTCGGGTATAGATTACGTGAAAAAAAGAGGGCAGCTGCTGAAAGATTAACAAGCACCCAGAGATACCAGTGCTCATATATCTTTCTTGCCAGCATCCAGGTAGCCACTATTGAGAGAGAGGTGACAGAGGAATCCCATGCCGGAACGGGTGAATCGGTAAAACTCTTAAGTACAGCCCATAAGACAAACCATAGTACAATAGATACAACAAATAAAATTATACCCGTCCGTATATTTAGTCTGGTGACTCTGAGTTTTTCAGAACTTCCTCCGGGTTCAATATTTTCTCTCCGTGAAAAATTTTCTGCAGCAGATCCCATTTTTACAGAACCCCTCACCCACCAATACCATCCTAATATGCTTATAAACAGGTAATAAGCCTGCAGGCTCATATCGGCATACAGCTTTCCGTTAAAAAAGACCCATATATATACTGAAGAAGTAATAATGCCCACAGGCCATAGCCATACATTTTGCCGTATTTCAAGAAAGACATATATAATGCCGGTAAGGGCCCCAAATATCTCAATGTAATTATCCTGTATCCAGTTTGTTATATGCATATATACCTATTTCTTTCCAGTATCAGAAAGTCACACCTGCTCTTATCATAAAATTTATTCCTGCCTGGGGGAAATAATAGGCCCAGGTTTTTTCAACTCCGTCTTCGTACCAGTTGCCTCCATAAGCATTGCTTTCATATTTATGATCAAAGATATTGTTTACCATGAACTGTATTTCAGTACTTTTTATACCGCGAATAACCGGATTGAAATCGATCCTTAAATTGTTAATGAAGTATGGATCAATTGATCTGTCCTCATTCATGGTATTGTCGAAATATTGTTTGCCAACATACTTACTGATAAAATGTAATCCGGTATTCTTCAGGATATTGATATTAATATCGCTGGCTCCGGTTATAGAAGGAGAATAAGCTATATCAACTGTTCCCAGTTTTTTACTTTTATATTCTTCAGACCAGTCGTCAGTATTATAATCGGTGTAATACTCCGTAAAATCAAGGATCTTATTACGGCTGAGGCTAAGATTAAAGTCCCAGCTAAAAAAATCATTAGGTTTTAAACCGGTAATGAATTCAATCCCTATGCGGTGACTTCTCTTCACATTTGTCATAATAGTATAACCTGTACTGCTGAGTTCTCCTGTTGGTACAAGCTGATCTTTGTACAACATGGTATAAACATTTATTCCCGAAGAAAACATGTTCCCTCTCACTTTATATCCTAATTCCGTATCGTATAATGTTTCAGGTCGGGGTGTTGCTTCAGGGTCTCCTGCTGCTTCCTTAAAATCGGCACGTGAAGGTTCTCTGTTTGCAACAGAGAATGACAGGTAGGCATCATGGTTCTGGTTGATCCTAAAGAAGATACCTGTTTTAGGATTGAAAAAGCCGAAGTTATGTTTCTGCCCCAGATCTTTCAGATCATCATCCGGGCCTTCCATGACATAATTAATGAATCTATACTGTAAGTCGACAAAGAAAGACCATCTGTCATTAACAGGATAATCGGATTTGGCATATATACTGACTTCCTTTTTAATTCCGTTGTTTAAGTACCATTGATGATCCTTTTCCAGATTACCTGCATACTTCATCCATATAATATCTCCGAAATGATCTCCGTCATAATAATTCATTCCTCCTCCGAAAGTGGTTGTAAGCTTTTCACCTTTATATCTCAGGGAATATACTATTCCGTAGAAATCATTTGAGAGCCATTTTCTTCTTACAATATCGGTGTAATCAATCAGAGTATCTCCTATTTGCAGATCCGGCAAGCCATATTCAGACAGAACGGCATCTTCCTTGAATTCTTCATAATAACCATTTCCGTATGTGTAATGAAAAGCAGCATTGAAGTTAAGGTTATTGTTAAAATTGTATCCATAAATAAGCTGAAAGTGGTTTTGAGTATAATTATCACTTTCATTGTTATAATAACGTGTTATTCCGTTCCCGTCGGTATACTCACCAGCCGGGTTATATCGTCTGTTAAGAGGTAGTATTTCCATTGGCACTCCCCACCAGCCTATTCCTGTTTTTTCCTGGCCCAGTATAATATTTGTTTTAAGGTGAGATTTATTTGTACGTAAAACGCCGTTAATAAATGCAGAACGGTGAGAAGATCCTGTACGGTCAATGAAGCCATCGCTTCTGAGATCGGAAAATCTGACCTGAAACGCTACTCTTTCCGACAATAATCCAGTCCCTGCGGCAATCGTTTTCTTAAAAGTGTTAAATGATCCATACGATGCGTCAATTTGCGCAAAAGGTTCGTTATCCGGATTTTGAGTCTGTATGTTTACTGTTGCCCCAAAAGCTCCGGCACCATTTGTGGACGTCCCCGCACCTCTCTGAACCTGGATATTGTCTACAGAAGAAGCCAGGTCAGGCAGATCAACCCAAAACACCTGCTGGGATTCAGGATCGTTAAGGGGGATGCCATCAATTGTAACATTGATCCTGCTTGGATCTGTTCCTCTTATACGCAGATTGGTGTAACCTATTCCATGACCGGCTTCCGATGTTTCAACAAGAGAAGGGGTAAGGCCAAGCAGAAAAGGTATATCCTGACCGGCATTCTGTTTACTGATCACTTCTCTGTCAAGAGTAGTATAAGCCAGAGGTGTATTGGATCCCGCTCTGGTAGCATTAACGATCACCTCTCCTGCCAGAAATGATCTCCCGGGGAGTTGGATATCGTATTCAGTAAGTCCTTTGAGTTCAACTTCAACAATCTTCGTTTCGTATCCGATAAATGAAAAACGAAGTCTGTAAACACCATCACTGAGACCCTCCAGAAGATAAGAACCATCAGTATTACTGTAGGTTCCGAGAAAAGTGCCTTCAACAGATACGGCTGCACCAGCCAATGGTTCACCCGATTCTCCTCTAACCTTCCCCTTTATCACAGAATCTCTGTTCTGAATGGCAAGAGATATCTGTGACATAAAAATCAACGTCATTAACAGACAAAAAACTTTTGTTTTCATAGTAGTAAAGTTTTTGGCCAAAAGCTACGGGCTGAAATCAAGTGTGATAATTTTCCTCCGCCGGCATTATCCGGATCAGGTTCAAGGGTATGATCTCAGCCTGTAATTTAAGGCACCCCATATTTGAGACTTCAAAGTTAAAAGCTTTTTCCGATAATTCAATTTTTTATTACATTTATCATTTTATTCTCATTTCAGAATGAAAGATCTTCTCAGAAAACTTAATTATAAGGATTATGAGCGGATAGCTGTACTGAACGCCGACGAGGCATTTCTCTCAGCTGTCAGAAATGAACTGAGCGACATAGTTATTGATCCTGAAATAGACCAGAGATGTCCCTATGAATTCATGATAATCTTTGTCAGGAATATGGCTGAAGTTGAAAATACAGCACCTCTGGCACTCCATAATCTCACTGCAGACGGTATACTATGGTTCTGCTTCCCAAAGAAAAAATCGAAAAAGACAACTATAGGTCTGAGCCGTGACAAAGGATGGAAAACCCTTAATAATGCAGGCTTCTTTGGAGTCAGGATAATTACGATAGATGACAACTGGTCAGCTCTGAGATTCAGAAATGTGAAGTTCATCAGAACAAAATCAGACAGGTTCTCAAAGAAATAATAATTACTTATCCAATCCGGATTTATGATCAGGACGGTAATAATCGGTACTCCCCTTGGAGAGATGAAAGCAGCTGCAACACGGGAAGGGATATGTTTCCTGTCTTTTAACAACGAAAACAAAAACCCGGAAAGCCTTGAAAAACTCTCAAAAACTCTTGGATTATCTGTTAAAAAAGGCAGTAACAAGCATCTGCGCATGCTTGGGAAACAGCTGAAAGATTATTTCAAAGGGAAAAGAAAAGAATTCTCTCTTTCATTAATAACGCATGGTACTGATTTCCAGAAATGTGTTTGGGACAATCTTATTCACAATACGCCTTACGGAACCACCAAATCATACAAAGATCAGGCTGCAGAACTCAGGAACAGCAAATCAGCCAGAGCTGTAGCCCGGGCAAATGCATCCAACAGGATAGCAATTATTATTCCATGCCACAGAATAATAGGTTCTGATGGCAGCCTGACAGGCTATGCCGGAGGACTGGACAGAAAACGTTGGCTCATCAATCATGAAAAAAAGTTTTCCGGTAAAACTGTGGAACTGGATCTCTTTTGAACAAATAAACACTTATCAATATATCCATGAAAACACTTTCTAAATACCATTACCTCTTCCTTCTTTTAATACTTACAATAGTTATCCTTCCCGGCTGTGCGCAAAGCGAATCTGTGGAAGAGTGCCTTTCAGGTCATACCTATGGCTTCGTTGGTGGTCTGTGGCATGGCTTTATTGCTCCCTTCGATTTTCTGGGAATGCTCTTTAGCGACAAGATAACCATGTATGCACAGAACAATAACGGGGGATTTTATGCTCTCGGATTTCTGCTGGGAAGCGGCGGCTGGGGATTCTTCGGTGGAAAAAGCATCCGCAGGATACAGCATACCAGGATAAACATCAACGATCAGAGATTTGATCATGCAGAGATCATTGAAGAATAAAAAACTGTGTTTCCTGAGAGAATGATATAACTGTTCACCAATAATAATATACAAGCCCATGAAACAGATTATAACACTTTTCCTGTTTATTATTTCCATTTCTTCTTACTCGCAAAAAAAGGATCTGTTTTATCTCTGGCCTTATGATGTTCCCGGGGAGAGGGGTGATAAAACCGGACCTGTAGTTGATACGCTACGAAAAGATGGCGTCTTACATTTAGTTGAAAAATACGATCCTGGCAGGAATAAGGAGACTCTCTGAAACCGGCACATTACTCTAATTAATAAATCTTTGTATTTTTGCCCGGATATTTATTTCTCTTACACTATTTGAAATTAACATGTATAAAACGGGTAAAAAAGAAGCAGTAATAATTTTTATTGTGCTTTCACTAATCTCTCCTTTTAGACTGACGGGACAGGAGAGTAGCGGGAAAATGTCAGAATATATTCCTGATATCGACGTAATACTTAAGACAAAGCTTGAACATGATCTGGACAATTCCCTGATGCGTTTTGAAGTCAGGAATGCACGTTTCGGGTTAAGAGGTAAAATAAACGAAAAGATGTCTTACCGTACCCAGCTCGATCTGTCCGATGAAGGACAGATGAAGATGCTTGATGCCTATATACGTTTCACTCCTGTAAAAAACCTGGATTTTTACCTGGGCCAGAGAAAAATACCTTTCAGCACCGATTATATGAGAAACCCTGCTGAAAATATCTTCGCCAACAGGTCTTTTCTTTCAAAATATATAAATAACGGGTTAAGAGATATCGGATTTTTTGCCTCCTATAAATTCAGTGAGACACTGCCTGTTGAAATATTTGCAGGAGCTGTAAATGGTACGGGTAACAATAACCCTCAATGGATATCCCGACCAAACTTTGCAGGAAGAATATTGGTCGGTAATGAGAAGGGCTTCAGGACTGCTTTTAATACCTATTATGGTGAGGCACCGGATAAGATACATCTTGCAATGTTCGGAGCTGAGATTCGTTATGCCACTGAATCATTCCTCATCGAATCGGAATATATAAAAAGGAACTGGACTGATACACTTTCATTCAGTCAGCATGACGATGGATTGTATATTCATTCCTATTATCATTTTCCTGTAAGAAATGAATTGGTTAAAATGATAACTCCTGTATTCAGGTGGGATTTTACCGGCTCTTCCATCTTCAGTAATAATATTGATGTAAACAGGTTAACTATTGGTTTCAATACAGGATTTGATTCACGTCCGTTCTATTCTGAGATCAGATTAAACTACGAAAATTATTTTCGGGGTACCCTGCCTATCCATACCGATAAATTAACTCTGGAGTTCATTGCCAGATTCTGATGATCTTTTGGCTTTTCTGCTCTTTATTGATTTCATCAGAAGGTATATAACAAAGGCAGCTCCAAAACCATAAAGAATATATTCAAGATAAGGAAATATCTGGTCTTTTATATCATAGATAAAGTACCCTATTAAGGCCAGTATTATATTCCATATACCTGCGCCGACAAAAGTGTATAAAATAAAATCACGGAGGTTCATCCTGGCCAGTCCGGCAGGAATAGAAATAAGCTGACGGACAGCAGGTACCAGTCGGCCTATGAGAGTTGAGGATTTGCCGTTACGGTTGAAATAATTCTCGGCATGTACTACTTTTTCTTCTGATAGCAGAAACATCCTTCCTGCCTTTGATTCGGCAAACCTATATACAATAGGACGGCCAAGATATACTGCCAGATAGTAGTTTATAAGAGCGCCTGCAAGAGCCCCCAGTGTTCCGGCCAGGACCACTCCAAAAATATTCAAACCTCCCTGTGCAGCTTTATAGGCTGCAAAAGGGATTATTACCTCTGAGGGAAAAGGTATAAATGAACTTTCTATCAGCATCAAAAAGGCAACAGTGAAATAATTGAGGTTTGCCATGTACCATTCTACCACACTGTTAATAAATTCCATAATCGTCAGCCGTTTTAGGTTGCCAAAGATAACCAACATTTTGGAAACAAGAAGCTCCTCCGGAAGAAAGGTCTTCCGGAAGAGCTTTGTAATCCTCTTTCGTTACCCTGTTTACTTAATAGTCAATAAAACAACTGATTTTGAAGGCACTACAACATTCAGCAGATCACCTGTCTTTTTCGCTCCCTTAAACGGGGAGATCTTAACAGTTTCGGGTTTGTCAAATGTGTTTATATCAGTGATCTTTGATGAAGTTAGAACTTCTCCTGTCACTTCCGACCAATTGATCTGGTTAAGAGTAGTACTAAGGGTAATTGTGTTATCAGGGTCAATATTCACGAGGGTTATATGAACTACACCCAGGGAATCCTGAGAAGCAGACACATTCAATGCAGGCAACCTGTCGTCGCCAAGTACATAATCAGGACTGGTAAATTTGACAGGAAGCATCTTTGCATCATGATGCACTTTAAACAGATCAAAAACATGATATGTAGGTGTGAGAAGGATCTTTGTCCCTTCAGTAAGAATAACAGCCTGAAGGACGTTGATTGTTTGTGCCAGTTGAGCCATTTTAACCCTGTCGCAATGATTATTAAAAGTATTCAGATGCACTCCTGCAATAAGTGCATCGCGAAGGCTGTTCTGCTGGAAGAGAAACCTCGGGTTGGTCCCCGGTTCAGGATCAGTCCAGATACCCCATTCGCCAACAACAAGTGCAATCCTCTTACCAGGATCATATTTTGTCATTATTGAATCATGCATCTTAATATATTCTTCCATTCTGAATGCATTTCTCATGGTAGCAAAATATGTCTCTTCGGTGAAGCTGGTTGCTGAACCCTGGCTTGGCACCTGAGCCTGTTGCTGTCCTGCCTGACCGGAACCAGGAGGTCTCATCCTGTTTCTAGGCGGGCGAGTGTAATAATGAAAATCAATTCCCCACACTCCTCTTCTGCCAGTACCTAAAGATTGCATTATAACATCCATCCAGTTATAATCACCACCACTTGGGCCACATGCTATTTTTTGAAGTGTTGCACCCGGATAATTCTTTGCAAATGAGGAATATCGCCTGTACTGGGTGGCATAATATTCGGGTGTCATATCTCCGCCGCAACCCCAGTTTTCATTGCCTACTCCCCAGAAAGTAACTCCCCATGGCTTTTCCCTGCCGTTTTGCTTCCTCAGGTTTGTCATCGGACTAATCCCGTCGTAATTGATATACTCTACCCATTTGCTCATTTCTTCAACTGTTCCGCTGCCAACATTACCGACAATAAATGGTTCGGTATTAAGCAGTTCACACAGTTCAAGGAACTCATGTGTACCAAAACTGTTATCTTCCGTTACATTCCCCCAGTTGGTGTTTATCATGGTCGGACGTTCATCTCTGGGCCCGATACCATCTTCCCAGTGATATTCATCCGCAAAACAGCCTCCCGGCCACCTCAGGTTAGGGATCTGTATCTTCTTCAGGGCCTCAACTACATCAAGACGGATACGATCTTTCTTCGGGACAGGCATAGACTCATCCACCCAGTAACCGTCATAGATACATCTGCCCAGATGTTCCGAAAAATGTCCGTAAATATGACGGCTGATTGTGTATTCTGCGTTCGCTCCATCAACCAGAAGAGATACCGACGACTGGCTAAAACAGATTGTACCTGCCGCCAGTACAATTAATAGAATAAAGGTCTTTTTCATCTGTAAATAATTTTTATTTCAAAGGTCACATGGCTTTAACAAAAATAAACAAAAGATGTCCACCAACAAAATCAGCTGACAATTATTTCCGGTATACCAATATTAAACTGATAATTGCTATATTACACTGCTTTTTTTAAAGCAAATCGATCATAAAAAAAACAAACATCATCAAGAGAAAAATATGAGTGTAGAAAGAACTTTTGATCTTCTTGACCGCTACATGGAATTATACAACGGGAAGGAAGATGCTCTCTGCTGTAAGCGGAATGGCTCATGGATAAAATACAGTTCACAGGAGTATTATGATAATGCACATCATTTCAGTTACGGATTGCTTGAACTCGGGTTTAAAAAAGGAGACAAGATCATCACTGTATCAAACAACCGGCCGGAATGGAATTTCGTCGACCTTGGCATGGCCATGGCAGGTGTGGTCCATGTACCTGTCTTCACTTCCTTAAGTACTGAAGACTATCACTACATTATCAGTCACAGTGAAGCAAAAATGCTGCTTGTCTCTGACAAAAAACTGCTCAATGCAATTGATCCGCAGTCGCTCAGTGAAGGAAAGACTCTGCCGGTTTACTCTTTTGAGAATATTGAAGGGATAAAAAGCTGGACCGAGATAATCGAAGCAGGAAAAGCATCATCTGAAAAACATCATAAGACTTTAAGTATTATTAAGAAGTCCATTTTACCCGATGACTTTGCTTCACTTATCTATACCTCGGGGACAACAGCAAAGGCAAAAGGGGTGATCCTAACCCACCGCAACATTGTAAGCAATTTCACTTCAGCGGCTTCGGTTTTTAAACTAAACCCGGAAGACAAGTTCCTGAGTATCCTGCCGCTGTGTCATGTAGGAGGGCGAATGGGCAATTATCAGACACAGTATAGCGGAAGCAGCATTTATTATGCTGAAAATATGGGGACAATAGCTGCCAACCTGAAAGAGATACAAGCTGACGGGTTCGATGCAGTTCCGAGAGTTATTGAGAAATTTTATGACAACATAACAACCAAGGGGAAAAAACTTAAGGGTTTAAAAAGAATACTGTTTTTCCGGGCAGTCAGTATGGGGTTGAAATATCAGCCTTTTGGCGCTAACGGATGGTTGTATGAACAAAGGCTGAGGATTGCCGATAAACTGATCTTCAGCAAATGGCGTCAGGCTCTGGGAAACAGGGTCAGAATAGTGGGATGCGGAGGAGCAAGTCTGCAGCCAAGACTTGAGAAAATATTCTGGGCGGCAGGAATAAAAATAATAAATATGTACGGACTAACGGAGACTTCTCCTATAATAACTATCAACAGAACTGAAAAAGGTGGCGTTAAACTCGGATCTGTCGGAACGACCATAGAAGATGTGGAAGTCAAAATAGCTGAAGACGGAGAGATAATGTGCAAAGGCCCTAATGTGTCGCCGGGTTATTATAAGAATCCCGTGTTGACAGAAATGGCTTTTGATGATGAAGGATGGTTCCATACAGGAGATATAGGCCATATTGAAGATGGTAAATTCCTTTTTGTTACAGACAGGAAGAAAGAGATATTCAAACTATCAAACGGTAAATTTATTGCACCTCAGCTTCTTGAAAATATATTCAAGGAACTGCCAATTATTGATCATATAATGGTTATGGGGGAACATGAGAAATTCCCCAGCGCACTTATTTCTCCCAATTTCAAATATTTTTACGACTGGAAAACAGAAAGAAAAATCGATTTTTCTGACCATGTCGATCTGATAAACCTGCCTGTGGTACAGACATATTTTTCTTCTGAAATTCAAAGAATAAACAAAATGCTGAGCCCGCCTGAAAGGATTAACAGGTTCAGACTTGTCCATGACGAATGGAGTCCTGCCACAGGAGAACTTTCTCCCACACTAAAACTAAGGAGACAGTTTATCATTGATAAATATAAAGCTGTCATTAACGAAGTCTACAAGAAATAATAACAGATCCCTTTTCTGCTTGTCCACAAATTAATATATACTCCGGGCACTCAGAGAAGAATTTTATTTATATAACATGCAAATTCACAAAGTCAGCGACAGGAAAACAGAAAAAATGTTCCTTGATACTGCAAGAATAATTTATAAAGACGATAACACATGGGTTTGTCCTCTTGATAATGATATCAAAGCTGTTTTTGACCCTGAAAAAAATCCATATCACAAACACGGGACAGTGGAAAGATGGGTCATGACTGATAGCAATAACAGGCTCTCAGGCAGAATAGCTGCTTTTATTGATTACTATCTTGCCAACTCCTACGACCAGGCCACAGGAGGGATAGGTTTCTTTGAATGTATAAACGATAAAGATGCTGCCGCCACACTTTTTGATACTGCAAAATCATGGCTTACAGAACGTGGCATGGAAGCCATGGACGGACCTGTTAATTTCGGAGAGACAGATAAGTTCTGGGGCCTGCTGGTAAATGGTTTTACTCACCCCTCTTTCGATGTGCCGTATAATCATTCCTACTATCAGGAACTGTTTGAATCATATGGGTTCAGAACATATTATAAAATGGAAGGATTCCATCTCGATATATCAAAAGGAATACCTGAAAGAGTCTTCAGGATAGCTGAAAGAGTAATTAGGCAACCAGGATATTCGTTCAGACATTTTACATGGAAAGAAGCCGATAAATTTATAAATGATTTCGCCGAAGTATTCAATGAAGCCTGGGCCTCTTTTAAACAATATTTCGAACCTCTCAGCCCTGAATATATCAAGGCTACACTGAAAAAATCAAAGCCGATACTGGAAGAGGAATTTATATGGATTGCTTATTTTAATGACAAACCCATTGCCATATACCTGATGTTCCCTGATATGAACCAGATACTGAAACATCTGAATGGCAAACTGGATATCATAAGTATGCTCAGATTTGTATGGCTAAGGAACAGGAATACGATGACAAGGGCGAAAGGGCTCCTGATGGGTGTTATCCCAAAATACCAGGGACACGGGATAGAATCGGCCTTCATAATAAATCTACTCAAGGTTTTTGAAAAGAAACCTCATTATACCGAGATAGAATTCTCTTGGGTTGCCGATTTCAATCCTAAAATGCGGAAGATCTTTATCTCCGTGGGCAGTGTGCCGGCAAAGGAATATATAACCTTCCGTTATCTTTTCGATCGTAACAGGGAATTCAAACGTTATCCTATACCTGAATAAAATAAACGAATGAAATACGATGTAATAATTATAGGCACAGGACTTGGAGGCCTGGTAGCAGGAGCCAAACTGTCAAAAGAAGGTAAGAAAGTCCTGCTCATTGAACAACACAACAAAGCGGGAGGTTGTGCCACTACATTCAGGCGCCGCAATTTCAACTTTGAAGTGGGATTACATGAGATGGATGGCTTACATCCCCGGGACATGAAAACAAAAATATTCAGGGACCTGGATGTCTTAGATAAGGTTGAGTTTATTACTATTCCTGAATTTTACAGATTTACTAATGGCCGTTATAATATCACCATCCCTCATCAGGTTTCACAGGCAATAGATACTCTTCTGGAAGTCTTCCCGGATGAGAATGACGGGATAAGGGCATATTTCGATCAGATAATACCTGTCCGCGGGAAAAAAGCCGGCAGTGAACAGGATGATACAAGCATTGGTGAATTCCTTGATTCCATCATAAAAAATGAAGATCTCAAACTGGCTCTTCTCGGGAACCTGGGATACTTCGGCGATGATCCCTATTCTCTTTCTCTCAGATATTATTCTGTTGCCCAGGGTAGTTATTATACCGGAGGTTCAAGTTATATAAAAGGAGGTTCTCAAAAGCTGTCTGATCACCTGGCCGGGTACATATTAAAGCATGGTGGGGAAATATTATTTAACCATCTGGTAACAGGACTTAAAACACATGATCGCAGAATCACCGGGGTTATATACAAAAAAAGGAGAGACCATGACTCATCATTTATAGAAGCTGAGGCAGAATATCTGATTGCCAATAATTCGATTCCGGGGCTGGCGGATCTCCTGCCGGAACAGTATGGGAGTCTGCTAAATGAACAGATCAGCGGTATGGAATACGGAGCTTCTCTCCTGACACTGTATCTCGGTTTCAACAAAGCCCCAAGAGATTTAGGCAATCAGTTTTATTCAACATGTATGTTTGACCCTTCTGTTAAGACACAGGCTGATATCAAAACAAACAACAGGGACGATTTCTCCCGCCGTAGTTTTATTTTTGTAGATTACAGTCAGATAGACTCTGATCTTTCAGCACCCGGCAAAGGAGTAGGTGGAATATGCTGTATCGATTATCCGGACGACTGGGACGGACTTGACAGGAAAGAATACTTATTAAAAAAAGAAGAAACGGCCTCACTCTTTATTGAAAGACTGGAGAAACTGATACCCGGGATAAGCAGTCATATTGATCACCACGAGACAGCCACATCATTGACTGTCAGACGCTATACCCTCAATCCGGGAGGTGCTGTTTATGGTTTTGCACAGACACCCGGCAAAAAGGTATTTGATCCGCAGACAATTCTGGATAATCTTCATATAGCCTCAGCATGGGGAAAAACAGGTGGCGGATTCTCGGGAGCAATATACGGAGGTTATCTGTGTGCATTTAATATTCTCAGACAGAAATAATCTGCAGCCTTAACCATTTATTCCCTCCGGATCCTTCTTTGAACAGGCTGGTCAATTATGATGGGTACACGCTCTACAATAGTATTGGCCGGATCAAGATTAAGAGACCTGATATCTGCAATACTCAGTTTCCTGACAAGACTGTTCAGGGTGAGTATGAAATTTTCTGTGTTCGACAGAGAAAAATCACGCGACATAATCCTTTCAATAAGTATAAACTTGAAATCACTTTCAATACCATGTTTCCTGAGTGACTCATAACTGCTTTTCAGTTCAATCTCTCCCGATTTGACAAGATCCTCTATCACTTCCCTGAAAAAGAGGTTCACTTTTGGTACTATCTTGAATCCTATATTGAAGTCTATCCGGATAAGAATACCCGGGATTATCTGAGTCACCTGATAAGAAAACCTGTTTGGTTCATTAACCCTGTTAACGTGAAGAAACCAGTATGTATCGGCCCGTTTAGGCTGCTTCTGAAAAATGGAATATATTACTTTCGATTCAACCTGATCGGCCTTGTTGGCACGAATAATATAAACAAGATTAGTAGCAAAACGAGGTACAGACTCATCTTTGCTGAGATCGACAAAAAGATCCAGATATTTATCAAGGTTGGCAAAAGTGATATAACGGTTCTTTATCTTCCTTCCAAAATACCATCCATACATAACCAGGAAAAACAAAGAAGCCATAGTCAGGGTAAACCATCCTCCACTGTAAAACTTATTAAGATTTGCAAAGAGAAAACTACCTTCTATAGCCAGATATGTCATTAACAACAACAGCACAAGCCGGTGATTAACACCTTTTTGAAACAAGTAATAACAAAGAAGTAATGTGGTCATAATCTCCGTTATATTAATAGCCAGACCGTAAGCTGCATTCATGTTTGCTGACTCTTTAAAAAAGAGTACTGTAAAACTGCAGGTGAGCCATAAAAACCAGTTGACAAAAGGAACATACACTTGTCCTCTTACCCATGTAGGGTGTAATACCCTTATTTTGGGCCAGAAATTAAGTGATATAGCTTCTCCGATGAGAGTAAATGATCCGCTTATTATAGCCTGACTGGCTATTATTGCAGCAGCAGTGGCAAGGATTATTCCCGGTATAAGGAACCACCCGGGTATCATTTCGAAGAAAGGATTCACCAGGGGACCCTTTTCAGTATTTGTCAACAACCATGCTCCCTGCCCAAAATAATTCAATATAAGGGCTATCTTGACAAAGGTCCATGATATCCGTATATTTTTCCTGCCACAATGGCCGAGATCGGCATACAAAGCCTCTGCCCCGGTTGTCGCGAGGAAAACTGCACCAAGTAACAGGAAACCACCAGGATACTCTGAAAGAAATCTGTATGCATAGACAGGATTAAGAGCACTGAAGACATCCGGGTATTTTACTATCTGAAAAAATCCCACTACTGCAAGCATAATAAACCATGCCAGCATAATCGGGCCAAAAGCTTTCCCGACAAACTGTGTCCCGAATTGCTGAATAAAAAACAGAAGACCCAGTATAAGCAAAACAATAGGCACTACGGGAATAGCTTCGTTATATAGCTTTAATCCTTCTATTGATGAAGTTACAGTGATTGCCGGAGTAAGAACTCCGTCTGCAATAAGAGCAGCACCGCCGACCATGGTAAGTATTGCTGCCCATGATTTTTTTTCTTTAATAAGAGCTACAAGAGCAAATATCCCTCCTTCTCCGTTATTATCGGCCTTCAGGGCAATAATAACATATTTTACTGTAGTGGAAAGAGTCAGAGTCCAGAAGATACAGGACAGACCGCCGTATATAAGTAAGTGATTGTAGTTTTCCGCTCCGCCAGTGATAATAGCCCGCATAGCATAGAGAGGGCTGGTACCAAGATCACCGAAGACGATTCCCAGGGTAATAACTATACCTGCAAAGGTGAACTTTTTAATATTTGGATACTGTTCATCCATTACATCATTCCCGGATACCAGTTGTACTTCATACCCCGGGGGAGTGGACAAAGTTATAAATATTTTATCTTTGTAATCTAAATATTGGATACAAACATGATAACATGTTCAAAATAATAATAACGGTCACTTATCTTCTCTTTCTTCCCCTGTTCCTTCATTGTCAGACAGCGGACACGGCAGCACAGAAGATATCCCTCCTCTTCATTGGTGATATTATGGGGCACGACACACAGATAAAAGCTGCTGAGATACCCGGAACAGCAAAATATGATTACAATGGCATCTTTGATTATCTGAGAGACGAGACAGGTGAACCCGATCTGGCTGTAGCTAACCTTGAAGTTACACTGGCAGGCAGGCCATATGTTGGCTATCCCCAGTTCAGCTCACCGGCAGCTCTGGCAACAGCCTGCCTCAATGCCGGAATCAACTGCCTTGTGACTGCCAATAATCACTCCGTCGACAGGGGTATGCCCGGTATTACCGGAACAATACACCGGCTGGACAGCATCGGAATGCCTCACACAGGCACTTTCACTGCCATGGCCGCAAGAGACTCCCTCCAGCCTCTCATACTCACCGCAAACGATATATCTGTGGCGATACTTAACTATACTTACGGAACCAACGGGTTAAGAGTACCACAACCTGCCATTGTAAATATGCTCAGCAAAGAATTAATTATTGCCGATATAAAAAAAGCCAGAGAAAAAAAACCTGATCTGCTGGTTCTTTATCTTCACTGGGGAACTGAATATGACACCATACCTTCCCGGGACCAGACCGAACTGGCTGACTGCCTGCTTGATCAGGGAGCCGATTTGATTATAGGCTCCCATCCCCACGTAATCCAGAAAATGATGTGGTACAAAAACGATTCACTGAAACATGGAAAAGCAGTCGCTTATTCTCTGGGAAATTTTGTCTCAAACCAGAGGAAAGAACGGACAGACGGAGGATCAATGATCAGACTCGAAATGGTCAAAAAAGAAGACTCCCTTGAAATTACTGAAGCCGGTTATTACCTTACATGGGTGTATACTCCCATTGTAAACGGTATCAGGAAATTTTATATTCTGCCCTGTTCAAAATTTGAAAACGATCCCGGATTTTTCCCTCTCAATGATGACTATGTCCAAATGAAAAATTTCATTTCAATCTCGCGCAGACTCCTCAACCGTGAAAACCTTAATATAAATGAATACCGCTATCTTGATGGCAGATGGACTCTGAATTACTGACATAAAAAAACTTTTCCCCTTCTTAATTGGCTTTTAATTAATAGATTTGCAAAATAAAGATTAATACAATAATATGTTATACGATTACAATACCCAGCGAAAGCGGATGGTTCTTCCTGAATATGGCAGGAATGTACAGAAAATGGTCGACCACATAAAAACGATAGAAGACAGAAATGAGAGAAACCGTGCTGCCAAAACTATTATCCAGATAATGGGCAACCTGAATCCTCACCTTCGTGATGAAGGAGATTTTAAACATAAACTATGGGACCATCTTGCCCTGATTGCAAATTTTGAACTTGATATAGACTCACCTTATCCTGTTCCTGAACCGACCAAATTCGTTGAAAAACCCCGACAGGTGCCCTATAAACAGGGAAATATTAAGTTCCTCCATTATGGCAGAGTGATTGAGATGATGATCGAAGCCACTGCTGAAATGGATGAAAGCGAGGAAAAAGAATACCTTATTACACTGATAGTAAATCAGATGAAAAAAGCCTATGTTACATG
This sequence comes from Bacteroidota bacterium, assembly GCA_012729475.1. GTDB lineage: Bacteria > Bacteroidota > Bacteroidia > Bacteroidales > VadinHA17 > LD21. Next base: position 17,088 of record JAAYDB010000038.1, on the reverse strand, counting down.
GAACAGAAGCCAGGTAGCCGATGAAGTCATTATCAACGACCTGAAATCTCTTTCCCGCGGTATGCTAAAGGTTTCTGATAACATTAAAATTCTTGAAGTAAAAGAGTTATTGCCACAAACAAAGAAAAAGTCACAGGGAAAATCACAAAACAGACAACAGAACAAACACTATAGCAAGAAAAAAGGATATAGCCGTCACTAATGAGTACTTTCATTGTTCAGGGTGGAAAATCCCTTAGGGGTGAGATAATACCCCAGGGTGCAAAAAATGAAGCTCTGCAGATTATCTGTGCAACACTACTGACTCCGGAAAAAGTAACAATTAAAAACCTTCCGGATATAGCTGATGTATCCAGGATCATTGAATTATTGATTTCCCTTGGTGTTACGGTGAAAAGGGAATCCCGTTCTGTTATTAGTTTCGAAGCTTCAAGTATCAATCTCGATTATCTTCAGACCAAAGAATTCAGAGATCAAAGTATCAGCATGAGAGGATCTATTATGGTTGTCGGTCCACTCCTTGCCCGCTTTGGAAAAGCTTTCATTCCACAGCCCGGAGGAGATAAAATAGGACGTCGCCGTATTGACACCCATTTTATCGGCTTCAGGAAACTTGGAGCAAATTTTGAATATGACAGCACAGGTTCATTCTACAAACTGGAGGCAAGTACATTGAACGGAACATATATACACCTCGATGAAGCTTCAGTTACCGGTACTGCAAATATTGTAATGGCTGCAGTACTGGCAAAAGGTTCAAGCACTATTTATAATGCTGCATGCGAACCATATATACAACAACTCTGTAAAATGCTTGTATCCATGGGAGCAAACATAGACGGGATAGGTTCAAATCTTCTCCGCATAGAAGGTGTAAAAGAATTAACCGGCTGTATCCATGAGATCCTTCCCGATATGATCGAAATTGGATCATTTATCGGTATGGCAGCAATGACAGAATCTGAACTGACAATAAAAAACGTTTCATACGACAACCTGGGTATTATACCTGATTCTTTCAGAAGACTTGGAATTAACCTGGAAAAGTCCGGTGATGATATCATTATACCTCATCAGCTTCATTATGAGATTGAAACATTTATCGATGGTTCCATTATGGTCATAGCCGATGCTATATGGCCCGGACTAACTCCCGATCTCCTAAGTATATTCCTAGTAACAGCTACTCAGGCAAAGGGGTCAGTACTAATCCATCAGAAAATGTTTGAAAGCCGCCTGTTTTTTGTTGATAAGCTAATTGACATGGGAGCACAGATTATCCTGTGCGATCCCCATAGAGCAACAGTTATCGGCCTCGATAAAATGATAAGACTACGGGGCACCGTTATGTCATCCCCCGATATAAGAGCAGGTGTAGCTTTGCTTATAGCTGCTATGTCAGCTGAAGGACAAAGTGTTATACATAACATTGAACAAATAGACAGAGGCTATCAGGATATTGATAAAAGACTAAATGCACTGGGAGCCGATATTAAAAGAGTATAAAAACATTTTGCATTTTATCTCTTTCCGGCAAAGAAAAAATAATCTTCCCTTACATACTGTTATAAGATTTTTTCTTATCTGTCAAAATGTCAAAACAACAGGACTGGCAGATAATTTGCTAATGGAGTAGTATTATTTTTAACTGATACGGAGATGGGAAAAAAGAAAACAGCTGAACAGCATGAATCTCAAAAAAACACAAACAACAAAACGCCTGAATATAAAGCACATGCCAAACCTGAAGGAGTTACAGAAAGTCTGGATGGTGATAAGTCAGATGACATGAAAACAAAAAATCCATCTGTAGAGTGTACGGAAATAAATAAAGAAATTTATGACAAAGTTGTATCTGAGAAGGAACAGTTGATGGAAAAACTGGCAGAAATGCAGGATAAGTATATCCGTCTGTCAGCTGAGTATGATAATTACCGTAAAAGAACTCTTCGTGAGAAGATAGATCTTTCAAAACATGCCGGTGAAGAGTTTTTTCTAAAGATACTTCCTGTAATGGATGATTTTGAAAGAGCTCTTGCACACCTTGAGCAAAGCAACGACTTTAAGTCACTTAAGGAAGGGATAGAACTTATTTATATAAAATTCACAGAATTTTTCAAACAAAGTGGTGTAAAAGAGATAGATGCCCTTAATGTACCCTTTGATTTTGAGCTGCATGATGCTGTGGCAAAGACGCCTGTTGAGGAGGAAGAAAGGAAAGGAAAGGTTGTGGATGTAATAATGAAGGGGTATTATCTTCAGGACAAGGTAATACGACACGCAAAAGTTGTTGTAGGAGAATAACTAATAAGCTTTCAGCATATCTGGAGCACAAAAGAAGAATAACAGGATGGAAAAAAGAGATTATTATGAGGTGCTTGGACTTTCCAAAAACGCCACAAAGGATGAAATCAAAAAAGCATACAGGAAACAGGCCCTTAAATATCATCCCGACAAGAATCCTGGTGACAAGGAGGCTGAGGAACACTTCAAAGAAGCAGCTGCAGCCTATGAGGTACTGAGCAACGATGAGAAAAAGGCCCGTTATGACCGCTTTGGCCATGCCGGTATGGGAAGTGGTAACGGCTTCAGCGGTGCCGGAATGACTATGGAAGATATTTTTTCCTCTTTCGGTGATATTTTCGGAGATGCATTCGGAGGGTTTGGTGCTTTCGGAGGCAGCAGACGAAGTGGCCGGAGAGTAAACAAAGGATCCAACCTGAGGGTTAAAGTCAAACTCAATCTCAAAGAAATCGCGAACGGCACTGAGAAAAAAATCAAAGTCTCCAAATATGACACATGTCCGGCCTGTGATGGTACAGGAGCCGCTGATTCAGAAAGCATCTCAACATGTTCCACATGCAGGGGGACAGGCCATGTAACCCGTATTACCAATACCCTTCTGGGACAGATGCAGACTACTTCTGTTTGTCCTGCTTGCGGAGGTGAGGGAAAAAATATTACAAAAAAATGCCCTTCATGCTACGGAGAAGGAATAGTACAGAAGGAAGATATCATTAAAATAAATATTCCTGCCGGTGTAGCCAAAGGCATGCAAATGACGGTCAGCGGTAAAGGAAATGCCGCAAGAAGAGGCGGTGTCTACGGTGACCTGCTCGTAGTTATCGATGAAACTGACCATCCTGAGCTGATCAGAGAAGGCAATGACCTGATATATAACTTATTCATAAGTGTTCCCGATGCTGTTCTGGGAACAAATGTTGAAGTCCCTACTGTAGAGAATAAAGTGAAGATCAAGATTGAAGCCGGTACTCAACCCGGAAAGATACTGCGCCTCAGAGGAAAAGGACTGCCTGAAGTGAATGGCTATGGCCGCGGAGACCTCCTGGTAAATGTGAACGTATGGATCCCAAAAAACATAACAAAAGAAGAGTCAAGAACAATCGAGAGATTTAAAGAATCCACATCTTTCGTCCCAAATCCCGATAAGAGTGATAAGGGCTTTTTTGAAAGAATGAAGGGTTATTTTGAATAACAATAATTAGATAAACAGGTTTTTTCTATATTTACAGTTCCTCAGGAATTAATATTTTTTATTATGCCACTCTTTGAAGCAAGAAATGTCACTAAACAATTCGGCCGTTTCACAGCTCTGGACAATGTAAGTATTTCAGTACCAGAACAATCAATTTTTGGATTGCTTGGCCCTAACGGTGCAGGGAAAACAACCCTGATACGAATTATAAACCAGATTACAGGTCCTGACTCAGGAGAACTGTTTTTGAACGGGAAAAGACTTTCTCCCGATGATGTTCATGTCATAGGTTATCTTCCTGAAGAGAGAGGACTCTATAAAAAAATGAAAGTAGGCGAACAAGCCCTCTATTTTGCAGAACTAAAAGGCCTCTCAAAGAATGAGGCAATGAAAAGACTTAAATACTGGTTCAAAAAACTTGAGATAGTCGACTGGTGGGGTAAAAAAGTTGAAGAATTATCAAAAGGCATGCAACAAAAAGTACAATTCATTACCACTATACTCCACGAACCTAAACTTCTTATTTTCGATGAACCATTCACAGGATTCGACCCAGTAAACGCAAATATCATCAAGAATGAGATACTCTTCCTCAGAGAAAGAGGTGCTACAATCATTTTCTCAACCCATAACATGGGATCAGTTGAAGAACTGTGCGACAATATATCCCTCATAAATAAATCAAAAACCATTCTTGAGGGAAGAGTGGATGAAATCCGTAAACAATGGGGTGCCAATGAATATGACCTTACTTTTAAAGGTGATGTTACAATAAAAGACAATAACCTTTTTACAGTTTTGAACCACCAGGACGATAACAACAAGAGTACTGTCAGGATTAAAACCACAGAAAATATAATGACAAATGACATCCTTAACCACTTAATGAAAGTTGGTGAGATAGTATCATTCAACCCTTCACTACCTTCTATGAACGATATCTTTATCAGAGTGGTAAGATCACAGAATTAAAATCCCTAATTTCAAATTTACCCAGACCATGAATAAAACAGCTGTCATTATTAAAAGAGAGTATATAACAAGGGTTAGAAAGAAGTCATTTATCATCATGACCATTCTTGCTCCAATTCTGATGGCAGCATTGATCATACTGCCAACAGTTCTTATGATGAGTGACAGAGATAAAGACTTCAAAAAAATTGCAGTGATAGAAGATGGTTCTGACCTGTTTAAAAATGTAATCCCCAACACAAAAGATGCCGAATTTGTGTATCTCGAAAATGTAAATGTCAATGATCTGAAAGGGACTTTTGAAGAGGCCGGTTATTACGGTATTCTGTATATATCACCGGAAGTGATAAATATCCCTAATGCTATTCAGCTTATATCAAAAAAACAACCATCTATAGGTCTTCTTGATCATATATCCGGTTCACTGGAAAAAGAAATAGAAAAACAGAAATTACTTGCCTATAACATAGAAGATCTTGATGGTATCTTAAAGAGTATCAGAACTAACATCGATATTCAGACTATCAAGATTGATGATTCGGGGCAGGCTAAAGAAACCAGTACAGGTATTGCCATGGTCCTCGCATATTTAGGAGGATTACTCATGTATATGCTGGTATTCATTTTTGGTTCGCAGGTAATGAGAGGAGTGATAGAAGAAAAAACAAGCAGGGTTGTTGAGGTTATTGTATCTTCAGTAAAACCCGTTCAGCTGATGCTGGGTAAAATTATCGGAATAGCTCTGGTTGGACTGACACAATTCATGATTTGGGTTATATTAACTGTAGGCGCAGTAGCCTTTGTTAAAGGAACTGTTCTGAAAGAATCAGGGCTAACAGAGATAACACAGAATATGCCTCAGAATATTCTGTCGGAAGATAATATACCAGCTGAAGCAGAAGAAACGATTGAAGCACTATCTCCGGAAATGGCAGAGTTTTCAAAAATGTTTGAAAGTGCTTTAAATCAGGACTGGCTGTTGATTATCTTTGCTTTTATCTTTTATTTTATTACAGGATATTTTTTGTATGCATCAGTTTTTGCTGCAATAGGGTCTGCCGTCGACAATGAAACAGAAACACAACAATTCATGTTACCTGTTACCATTCCAATAATACTTGGCCTTATGGTTGCTGTGGGAACAATGCAGAACCCGGAAAGCTCACTTTCTTTCTGGTGTTCCATTATACCTCTTACTTCTCCCATTGTAATGATGGCCCGTATTCCATTTGGAGTTCCTGCCTGGCAGATCATTCTGTCAATGGCCCTGATGGTAATTACATTCCTGGCCTTTGTGTGGATGGCTGCAAAAATTTACAGAACAGGCATTCTTATGTACGGCAAAAAAACATCCTGGAAAGAATTATGGAAATGGCTGAAATATAGCGCATAAACCTTCTTGCTAAACAATTTTTCATTCCGGTCCTGAAATTGCGACCCGGAATCTTCATAACTTAATCATAATTAACCTGATAATAGTTTTTACTTATGGCGAAGATATTAGTGATTGACGATGAGAAAGCGATCAGGAACACATTGAAAGATGTTTTGGAATATGAAAAATATGAAGTCGATCTTGCAGAAGATGGTCTTTCTGGTATTGAACTCTTTTCCTCCAATAACTACGATATTGTCTTATGCGACATAAAAATGCAGAAAATGGATGGCATAGAAGTTCTGCAGAAAATAATGGAAATATCTACTATGATACCGGTAGTGATGATATCGGGACACGGGAATATTGATACTGCAGTTGATGCTATTAAAAAGGGTGCATACGATTTTCTGGAAAAACCACTTGACCTTAACCGGCTCCTGATAACCATACGCAATGCCATGGATAAGTCAACACTTATAACCCAGACACAGGTTCTCAGGAATAAAGTAAGTAAGATGTATGAGATAGTAGGTGAATCGGAAGCTATAAGAAAGGTCAGGGATATGATTGACAGGGTAGCACCTACTGAAGCCAGGGTATTGATCACAGGAGCTAACGGCACTGGCAAGGAACTGGTAGCCCATCAGATACATGAAAAAAGCAACAGGGCCAAAGGTCCTTTCGTGGAAGTCAACTGCGCAGCCATACCTTCTGAACTCATTGAAAGTGAGCTGTTCGGACACGAAAAAGGTTCTTTTACCTCTGCAATAAAGCAACGTATAGGAAAATTTGAACAGGCCGATGGAGGAACACTGTTTCTCGACGAAATAGGTGACATGAGCCTGTCTGCCCAGGCAAAAGTACTGAGAGCTCTTCAGGAAAACAAGATAACAAGAGTCGGATCAGACAAGGATATCCAGGTTAACGTCAGAGTGGTAACAGCAACAAACAAAAACATAAAAAAAGAGATAGAAACCAATAACTTCAGAGAAGATCTGTATCACAGGCTTAGTGTGATACTCATCCACGTCCCTACACTGAATGAACGATCAGATGACATTCCCCTTCTGGCAGATCACTTTAACACACTGATATGTAAAGAATATGGCATGAGTAAAAAAACCATTAAAAATGATGCCATTGAAGAACTCCAGAAAATTCAGTGGACAGGTAATATCAGAGAGTTCAGAAATGTACTGGAAAGACTGATAATCTTGTGTAAAGATGAAATAACAGGAGCTGATGTATTAGCTTATGCACGACCGGTATCCGGAAATATTTCTATCTGAGATATTTCCATATTGCGCTGCCGGCAACAATATTCAAAACACGGATTCAAAGAGATATCCGTAACTTCAGGATTCAGTTATTTTTCTGATTTTTAATTTCTGTCCTACCTGTATCTTTTGAGGATCGGAAATATTATTCAGATTAAGCACTTCTGTTGTCGTTACATTTCCGTACATCTTTACTATATCCCATATAGTATCTCCGTAACGGACAGTATGAGTAACATAATCTCCTTCCTGTTCCCGGGAACCTGCAACAAGAGGCAATGGGTCCGGTGCAGAAACACTTTTGCCAATCGAAGCCTGCTTTTCGGTAAACGACATTGTGTTTATCCTGGAATACAGATCTGCCTTATCAGGATCAACAAAAACAGTAATTTGCTGGCCTATCCGTATAATATTTTGATAGATATTATTCCAGTACCTTAATTCTGATAAGCCTACATGATACCATTCTGCAATAAAGCCAAGGTTATCACCCTCCTTAACATTGTAAATAAGTTTGGTCTTACCCTTAACATCCGGAGGCACATAAACTGACCTGGTTGGATTTGCTATCACCGTTTCCTTGTTCAGATAAAGGTCATATTTATGATTACGTATTGTATCACTCAGGTCAATAAAACTACCCAGATAATTCATAGGTAAAGTTACAGGCTGAGGTTTACCCGAACCGGGAATAAGACCTGTCCTGTACTGGGGATTCAGTGAGCGTAATTCTCCCAGGGACATGCCCAGTACTTCAGATATCTGTGACAGGTGCATGTCGGTATTTATCATTATAGTATCGGTGGCAATGGGGAAATTAACAGGCACAGGTTGAATATTATGATCCGGATAATAGTTCATGGCATAAGTGGCAGCAATATACTGTGGGATATATCCTCTTGTCTCCCTTGGCAGGCGGTAATAAATATCCCAGTAATCTTTTTTGTTTCCCGACCGCCTGATAGCTTTATTTACATTACCCGGACCACAGTTGTAAGCGGCTATTACCAGGATCCAGTCGTTATAAATACCATAAAGATCCTTCAGATACCTTGCTGCAGCATGGGTAGCTCTGACAGGATCGCGACGCTCATCAATAATTGAATTTATCGTAAGGCCGTAAGCGCGTCCTGTACTGTAAATGAACTGCCACATACCGGTGGCCCCGGAACGCCTGTTTACCGCATTGGGATTTAAAGCAGATTCAATAACTGCCATATACTTTAATTCAGCAGGAATACCATAATAATCAAAAATATCTTCAATCATGGGGAAATAATAATCCTTAAGCCCCAGCATAACTCTGAACTGATCACGCTTTTTGATTGTATAAACATGTATATGATTTCTGATTATATTATTATAATTGAGCTTAATGACTGAATTGATACTCGCGAGCCGTGAAGTATATATTGAATCAGGACATTCAATTCCTGTTGTATCATCTGTCAGAACCAATGGATTGTTCCGTAACATCTGTTTTACATGCCAGTCATTCACAAGACTGTCAAGATCAGTACTCATACGTTCAATACTTGGACCAGAATTGATGATAATAGTATCAGCAACAGAAAAAGCTCTGACAGCCGGAAAAGTTAACAAGAGACACAGAATAGCAGTTATAATTTTCATTAATAAGTAGTTAATCAAAATTTATATTTCATACTCAAATTCAGTACCGGCAATGACTGTCCGTATAAAGGCATCGATAAAGGAATAATATTTAATCCCAGATTATCACTTACATCGAAGCCTGACAGGCTGGCATCCACATTTGCATCGAGCACCGTGATCAGGAACCAGGCTGCAATGCCAATATACGAAAGATCACGGTATTTTTTATAATAATCCACCCCTCTTAACATTCTTTCTTTATACCATTCTTCATTTGAAGGGTTATAGCTGTCAGGATAGAGGACGGGATCGTAAGTGGCAGGGTCGGCATTTTTAATCAGATCAAGATAGGAAGCCGTTTCAGGTATTTTATCTGTAAAATCCTGATAAGCTTTGAGATAAGTATTGTAATTTGATGTATTATAGTGTATTGAATAAATAACCCCTCCAAAGCCTGCGTATACAAGAGGCACCTTCCAGTATTTCCTGTTATAGATTTGGCCGAGGCCGGGAAAAGCGACTGCCAGCATCGTGGCTTTGAGTGGGTCGGCTTTGTTAATACGACTCCCGTTATCAGCAACAGAAAGTGTATCCTGGGCATTTATGTCTGAATACCAACAACACAGGAAGATTAATAGAAGAAGTAATATTTTTTTGTACGCCTTCAAAATATATCAATACCGGTAAAGTATACGGTAACAGTATAACGGCGCGACAAAGATAATTATTTTAAGGAGTTGAGACGGTCAAATATTCCCAAAATACGTTCCATCTCTTCAGGGTTTTCAAAGGGTATAACAATTTTCCCCTTCCCCTGTTCATTTATTCTGAAATTAACATTTGCGGAAAATATTTGATTAAGATGATTTTTCAATTGCACAAAATCATCGTTAAGTTTCATTTTTCTTTCCTGTTTCTCCGGATCGCGTGTTTTATCCGCCTGCAGATCCCTTACCAGTTTTTCTGCCTGTCTGACTGACAGATCACCATCTACTATTTTATAGTATACATTTATCTGGCTTTTAGGATCTTCAATGTTTATAAGAGTACGGGCGTGTCCCATTGACAGTTGCCTGTTTCTTATACCAAGCTGTATTTCAGCGGGGAGTTTAAGCAGACGAAGGTAGTTGGCCACTGTAGATCTTTGTTTTCCTACTCTTTCACTCAGTTCTTCCTGAGTGAGTTTACATTCATCTGTAAGTCTCTGAAAGGATATTGCAACTTCAATAGCGTCAAGGTCTTCTCTCTGTATATTTTCTACAAGAGCCAGTTCCAGCATAGCCTGATCATCTGCGGTCCGTACGTATGCCGGCACATGCGTTAGTCCTGCAAGCCTGGCAGCTCTAAGACGTCTTTCTCCGGCAATGAGCTGATATCGTCCATCCCCTGCCTCTCTTACCGTCAGTGGCTGTATTATCCCAATCTTCTTTATTGATGAAGCCAGTTCTTCCAGAGATTGTTCATCAAAACTTGTTCTTGGTTGAAAAGGATTCGCATCAATAGAATCGACAGAAATATCCTTGTTTGCTTCGACTTTCTTTTCGAGTATTTCTTTTTCCACACCTTCTATTAAAGCACCCAACCCTCTTCCCAATGCATTTTTCTTTGCCATATGCTCTATATTAAACCTCGTTAACTTTCGCTTCCGCTTTCTCTATCAACTCCCGGGCCAGATTAAGATAGTTGACCGTTCCTCTTGAATCAGCATCATACAGAATAGCCGGCTGACCAAAACTTGGAGCTTCTGAGAGTTTTACATTTCGCTGTATAATTGTTTTAAAAACCATTTGCTGGAAATGCTTATTCACCTCCTCTGCAACCTGATTTGATAATCTCAGTCGAGAATCGTACATCGTAAGAAGGAAGCCTTCTATTTCGAGATCAGGATTCAGATTAGACTGAATAATCTTTATTGTATTCAGCAGTTTTCCCAGTCCCTCAAGAGCAAAATACTCACACTGTACAGGTATAATAACTGAATTGGAGGCAGTAAGAGCGTTCACAGTAAGAAGTCCGAGAGAAGGAGAACAATCTATCAGAATGTAGTCATATTCATTTTTTAATGACGTAATTATATTCTTTAAAATCTTTTCTCTTTCCGGTCTCTCAAGCATTTCTATTTCAGCCCCGACAAGATCAATATTGGATGGTATCAGTGAAAGGTTTTCCACTTCACAACCGATTATCGTTTCTTCAGGATCCTTCCCATCAATAAGACAATCATATATAGTACTCTTTAGCTGCCTCGAATCAATCCCAATACCGGAAGTGGCATTGGCCTGAGGATCCGCATCAATGATCAGAACCTTTTTCTCAAGAGCTGCCAGACTGGCTGCCAGATTGATAGCAGTGGTCGTTTTCCCGACACCACCCTTTTGATTAGTTATCGATATTATTCTTGCCATTTAAATCCTCTTTTATATTATTTTGCGCTTCAAATTTACCAATTATACTACCATGGCGCGGGAAACAGAAAGATGTAATTGTAAACAATTATTCCGGGCTTATTAACATCTTATTAACAATAATTTTACTGCTTTTTGTCTGTATATCGTTCATTAAATGAGCCTTATGGGACATTTTGCGCTTTGGTTAATAACTTTTTTTCAATTACTTGAAAAGCCCTGGAAGGCTTTTGTTTACATTAATTATTTACATCTTTATAATCCGAAAAAATATGTCATGACATGTCAACGGATGAAATGAGCCACTATTGGTACACAATAGTAAACCCCAACGCAGGTGAAGGTAAAGGTAAAAAAGACTGGTACAGAATAGCTGATCTTTTCAAAAAAAGATCCATACCCATAACAGTAAAATTCACAGAAAAGAAAAATCAGGCCATTGAGTTTGCAAGAGAAGCTGTGATAAAAGGTTACAGGAAGATCATTGCAGTAGGAGGTGACGGCACTTTGCATGAGGTTATTAACGGGATCTTCACACAGGGAGAATGCTCTCCCCGCCAGGTCTCAGTAGGAATGATACCTGTCGGAACAGGTAACGACTGGGGCAAAATGTTTAGTATCCCTCTAATTTATGAAGGAGCCGTTGATGTGATAAAAGAAAATAAATTGGTCCTTCACGATATAGGAATAATTAAATATCATGATGGAGATAAGCAGGAGAAAAGATATTTCATTAATATTGCAGGACTTGGATATGAAGCTCTTGTAGTAAAAAAAACAAACAGACAGAAAGAAAAAGGAAGGAGCAGTCAGGCTATTTATTTACTTAATCTGCTGAGCAGTCTGGTAATGTTCAGGAATACAAAAACAGAAATTGTCATTGATGATAAACCATATTCAGGCAAAATTTTTTCAATTAATATTGGTAACGGCAGATACTGTGGCGGTGGGATGAGACAGACACCGGAAGCCCTTCCCGATGACGGCCTTCTGGACATCACTGTTATTCGTGAAATGGGGAGGATAGAAATCCTAAAGAGCCTTAAAATACTGTACGACGGCACAATACTTAGTCATCCTAAAATTGACGGTTTCCGTGCAAAAAATATTCGTGTTCAATCAGAATCATTGCTTTATGCGGAAGCTGATGGAGAATCACTTGGCCATACTCCTGTCGAAGTCAGTATTATTCCCGGAGCAGTAAATGTAGTCTATGGTGAAAAAATTATCTGACCAGTCTTATTTCGAATAACCTGGGCCAGTTCTTCCCGGTAACAAAAATTCTTCCGTTATCTTTATCCCATGCTATGCCATTCAGAACATCCTCATTTGTGTTTACAACAGGATCTTTCAGTATACCACTCAGGTCAATATAAGCCAGAACTTTTCCTGAACCCGGATCAATACGTGCAATCAGATCAGTATTCCATATATTCGCCCATATTTCACCGTCAATATATTCAAGCTCATTTAGCTGGTCCACCTCTCCCTTATTATCGTATACCTCGATACGTGACACTACTGTAAACATTTCGGGTTCAATAAAATACAAGACATTTGTGCCGTCACTCATCACTATCCTGTCATCAATAGTAGTTAATCCCCAACCCTGGGTCTGGTAATATATTTTATTCAGCTGCCTGAATGTCTGCAGGTCATATACAAATCCCACCATTGAGGTCCATGTTATCTGGAAAATTTTTTCTTTATACAATGTAATACCTTCTCCAAAGAGTGAAGGGTCCAGATTAACCTGCCGAATCACCTTCCCTGTAGTCAGTTCAACCTCTCTCAGACTGGAATTAGTCTCACCTGTCCCCTCATACAGCAGGCCGTTATCATAAAACAAGCCCTGGGTAAACGCCTCCCTGTCATGAGGATAAGAATTAACAACCCTGTAACTGTAGCGTTCGGGCTCAATATCGGATTTAACTTTCACGAAACGGGTTATGGTTGTTCTTGCTTTTCCATTACTGTAGGCAGTAGCCTTAAGTGATTTCCTGCCTGTTGCCGAGATAATATCCGATGGAATGTTGTACTCCCACGGAGATTCTGTAAGTGAAATAAGTCTTATACCATCGTAGAATACCGTTACAGAATCAATCCTCTCTTCTCTCCTGACAGACTCTATCTTTACTTTTATTCCTTCGCCGGTAATGTATTCTGAATTATCCTCCGGAGTAACAATGTCTATCAGTTTTACAAACACTTCCGAAACTGATTCAGGAAGTGTTTCGTCTGCTCTAATATCTTTCTTTTCAGATCGTCCTGAACAGGAAATTGACCAGCATATCAATAATGCTGTAATCATAGCAAGCATATATTTAGGGTAATTATTTATCATCTTTTTTCTTTTTACCGAAAAAGAAATCCTTGATTTTTTTCCTTCGCGCAGCGGCAATACGTTTTTCATTTTCAAACTGTAGTATTTCATACGGGAACAAAATCTGCCACGTTTCGCTCCATCCCGGGAAACCTCCCAGGTTCTTATCGTCAATATAGATATCCGCATCAATCTTACGGCTTATTGTTCCGTCAAAGATCTCCTCGGGATAATTGCTGTTCACTGAATAAAATTCTATTCCGTTTTTCCTGCAGTAATCCACTGCTTCCTCCAGTTCTCTGCCAGCCCGGAAAGTCCATAAAATCAATTTTGCACCTTTTTTCTCCAGTTCTTTAAGTGTCTGAAATGCAAACAACTTCTCCTTCCCAATTTCAGGATACATATGTTCTACAATAGTGCCGTCGAAATCAACCGCTATCTTTATATTCGTTAAATCATTCATCTGTTCATATTACATTGAGCCAAATTTAACCAAATTGATATTATTACTGAAATTTATCTTAATTTTGCTATCCTTCTGATAATACCCTCAAAATGAAGCATATTCCAAACATCATCACATCCCTTAATCTGGTAGCAGGTTTTATTTCAATAATTTTTGCATTTAACGGTCAATTACTGACAGCATCATGGCTCATCCTGATAGCAATGGTATTCGACTTTTTTGATGGCTTTTCGGCAAGATTGCTACAGGCATATTCTCCCATTGGAAAAGAACTGGACTCCCTGGCCGATGCTGTGAGCTTTGGTGTTGCTCCGGCAATAATTATTTACCAGCTCCTTGGATATTCCATGGGATTTGGTTACCCCTTTATTGAAAACACTATAAGCCCGTCTGAAACAGCTATACTGCTTTCTCCTGTTATTATGTGTCTGTGTGCTGTACTACGACTGGCTGTTTTTAATATTGACGATACACAGGTCAGATCTTTCAGGGGCTTACCCACTCCTGCCAGTGCACTTGCGGTAATTTCACTGGTCATTGCCACAAATTATGCAGATATCAGCTTATTAACACAACTTACTGAATCAACAATTTTCCTTATTATTCTTACAGTAATCCTTGCCCTGCTTATGATTAGCAGGATCCCGTTAATATCACTCAAAACTAACAATCTTAAATTAAAAGGAAATGAAGCAAGGTATTTACTTATTATCCTGATATTATCTTCCATCGTGTTCCTGGGTATTGGGGCAGCCCCTCTCATCATACCTTTCTACCTGCTTTCTTCAGCTTTATCATTGCTACTCAGATAATAAAACCCTGACAAAGCAACCTGCCTGAAAAGTTTTTATTGTCCCTTTATCCCAGAAATTATTTTCGCTTTTTTGAAGTCAAAGGTCCTTCCTTTTTGTTTTCTTCACTAAACATCGAAAGCTCTTCTTCCTCATTTGAAGCAGTAATTGTTGTTCCAATATCTGCGGGAGTCAATCCTGAAGTGATTTTTTGTACAGCCTTGAAATTATAAAAGAACTCCCTGCCAAAAACCCTGAGAACCGTATAGGCAGGGATACCCAGTATCATTCCGGGAATTCCTGCTGCAAAACCTGAAGCCAGAACAACTACAAATATCTCAAGAGGATGAGCTCTTACACTGTTTGCAAAAATAACAGGCTGAAGAAAATTATTATCAATGAACTGAGCAACAGCTACCACAATACTCATATAATATACAAGAGGTATTACAACAGTATGAAAATCCATATTTATATGGGAAGCCACACCCATGGTAACGGCAATGAGGAACCCCAGCCATGGACCTACGTAAGGAATGATATTAAGAACACCTACTATCAAGCCCATAATAAGTGCCTGCTGGAAATCTATTCCTACAATGGTCATGCCCAGATCTACCATGATCATTATACAAGTACTCTGGATCAGTATCCCTATAAAATATCTGGTAAGTAAATTTTTAATTGAATACAGAGCTCTTGAAAAATTATCAGTATACTTATCAGGAACCCACATCAGGATGGATTCGAAAAAAAGATGCTGGTCTTTTAAAAAGAAAAAGGTAATAAAAGATATAGAGAAAACAGCTACAAGTATATTACCCAGAATACCTATCGTTGAACTTACAACATTCTGAACCACCTCTATATTGAGCACTTCAGCTACTTTTTCACTGAAATAGTCTTTTAAGGACATCTCCGCTGACAAATCACTGTTCAATGCCCTCAACACACTCTCAATCCGGGCTATGGGCTCTTCAATCAGCTGAACTACTTTGGAACTGTCAATAGTTGAGAAATATGTTATCTGCCTGCTGATGAGAGGAATGAAAATAGCAAAGAACAATAAGATTACTCCCCACAGAATTATCAGGGTCAACAAAGCACTCAGCGGTAAGGGAAATGTCCATTTCTTTATCCTTATTCTGGAAAAAAGATCAACAAGAGGTCTTCCAATTATTGAAAGAATACCTGCAACCAGTATGTAAACCACTATATTTCTGAAATACCAGGCAAGGGAAAGCAGTATTACAATGCCCAAAAAGATTAATATGTTCCTGAAAGTTGCTTTCATATCTCTGCTTTTCCTTAATACAAACCTAACTTATTTTTTTTGATTTTCACAACATGTCATTCTGGCCGCTAATCAATAAAATGCATGCCATATAGTCAGTTTTTTGGTTTTGGAACAAAACTTGAAATTGTAATTATAAAAAAGTATAACTTAAAATATGGAGGACAAAGCTATGTTTCCAACTATCACAAGAAGAACTTTCAGCCCATTGTTGTCGAACCTGTTCGACGATGATTTCTTTACCACTGTACCGGCCAGCCGTTCTAACTCAATGCCAGCAGTAAATATAAAAGAGAACGAAAAGAATTTCACTCTCGAACTGGCTGTTCCGGGTATAGAGAAGAAAGATCTAAAAATTGATGTTAACGAAGATGTTCTGACTATTTCTTCAGAATCGAAAAAAGAGATAAATGAAGAGAATGAAGGATATCAGAGAAAAGAATTCAACTACTCTTCATTCTGCAGGAGTTTCTATATTCCTGAGAATGTAAACAAAGACAAAATAGGAGCTTCCTGCAAGGATGGCATACTGACTGTGGAACTCCCGAAAGTTGAAGAAGAGAAAAATAAGATCAGTAAACAGATTAAAATCTCATAATAATCTGAAATCACAAATTCACAGGGCACCTCTTTCAGGGGCCCTGTTCTTTTCTTGATCAATGTCAGTATTATTCGTGATTTCTTCTCCAATAATTATGAGAGTCATTTTTTAATCCTGTAATTTTTCAGCGAATTTTTCGCCAAATTTCTTTCCAAATATTCGCAATGGCTCTTCCTTGGGGCCTGAAGGTCTGAACTTAAACTGTGCCATCTCTTCAAATATCTCCAGTTTGAGATTTCTAAGTGTTTCCCGTATTATTTTTACTGCTTCTCCGCTCCATCCATAAGCACCGAAAGTTCCGGCCAGCTTCCCTTTATCGCGTATCGGATTAATAAGAGAAAATAGTTTATACACAGGCAACAAGGTATTCTGGTTTATAGTCGGAGAACCAACAAGCAGACCATTGGAAGTTGTTATCATATCCTCCAGCTCAGCAGGATCAACATGTTCAATGTCAACTATCTTCACGTT
>JAAYDB010000037.1 GCA_012729475.1 Bacteroidota bacterium | reverse complement strand
CAGAACAAAAGTATATCCCGGATCCGAGAGAACCAGGTCAGTAATATCCTCCCCAGAGAGTGATGTTATACTGAAATCATGAATTGGTGGCACATATCCGGCTTTTACCAATACAGGATCAGATGATGAAATAAATATCCATGAGGTACCTGTCATCCAGTAAGTAGAATCATTCATATATTCATCACTGTCTATGGTTATTTCTTTTCCGCTGATAGTATCAAGTAGTGTGAAATCCTGTTTGTAGATATTTGCCGGTGCATCTTCGGGTATTATCATACCATCGGGAATATAGGTCCCGGTCTTGTAGGGTCTGAAATCTATCACAGGTAGATGTCTCAGGTTGTAGCATGAGAATAAGGTAATGGTCAGACCTGTGGCAATGGTTATGATCCATTCTGTTTTAAGTGACATCCGGGGTTTGATAGTATCTTTGTAAATAAAGGAAATTATTACAAATACCAGAATAACAATGTTTTTATAAAATGTTTGCCAGTTTGTTAGAATTATTGCATCACCAAAGCATCCGCAGTCCTGAACCGGATTTTCAAGTGCCAGCCATAAGGTTAAAGGAGTAAATATTCCCATAAAAATAAGAGCTCCCCAGTTTACCAGTTTATTCTGGATGAATAATAAGAGGCAGATACCGATGAGAAATTCGGAACCACTGAGAATTATGGAAAAGGGCAGGGCTGCCGGCTCAAGCCATGGCATATTAAAGGCATTGAAATAATCAATGAACTTATATGTTGATCCCAACGGATCAACTGCTTTTACAAAACCTGAAAAAACAAAGACAAGACCAACAATAATACGCGATATTCTTATCAAAAAATTCATTTTAATTGCAGAGACTTTTTGGTTAATAAAACATTCTTTTCATTTTCTTTCATATCCGGCGGTTAATTGGTTGCAGGAGGACTAAAGAAATGGAGGCAGGATTATTTATTTTTTATTACATCATTAATTTTATTTGTCAGATCAAAAAATTCCGTTTTATAATCCGGCAATTCATCAGTGATAAGTTTACCTTCTGAATATATTTTTGCAATATTCACATTAAAGGGCAGTTCCATTATAAGATCAATATTTTCTTCTTCGAGCCATTTATAAACATCTCTGTTTCCCAGGCCTGCCCTGTTAATAATAACTCCGAATGGTTTATCCATATTTTGTAAAGTATAAACACTTTGTTTCAGATCGCTTAATCCGAAGGGAGTGGGTTCTGTAACAAGGACTATATAATCGGCTTTGGAGGCTGTCTGAATGAAAGGGCAGGAGGTACCCGGGGGTGAGTCCATTATGATTATTTCATCTTTGTCTGCATGGTTTATTGCAGCTTTAATAACAGGGACCGGAGACATTACTCCTATGTTCATCCGGGCTTCTGTTATTTTATATCCTGAATTGGTTAAATAGTTGTTTACCTGTCCCAGTGAAACCGTTTTCTCAGTTATTGCTCCGTATTCACAGGCATAACTACAGGCACCGCATCCATGGCAGAGATCTTCTATCACTTTTATCACCTTCATGGGAGGTAATAGGAATATAGCATTATAAACACAATAGTCGTGACATTTTCCGCAATATGTACATTTATTGGTATCGATGACCGGGACCATCTGATGAACATCAAAAGTGTCTGTTTTTTTATTACTGAAAAAAACAGCAGCGTTTGGTGCCTCTGCGTCACAATCTACAAGTGTGGCTTTCCTGTGGTTAAATATCAGGGTATTGAAAATATTTGTAGCAATAAGGGTTTTTCCGGTTCCTCCTTTTCCGCTGGCAATAGCAATCCTAATCATATTTTAGTCTGGTTAATTGATCTGTAAGAGTCAGTCTGGCTGAATCCTACAAGAAGGAGTCAATCCATGTTTTAAGTTTTGTGTGAATTTCATAATATTTCTGAGGCACAGGGGGAGTTCCAGTAATAATGCCGGTCTGAAGCATTTTCCCCCTGTGCAGGTATTATACCTGTGGCAAATAATAATCCCAATCCTGGTTATTTCCATAGAAATGATTATCAGATTAAAATACCCTCAGATAGTTATTTTTTATTTTATCCTTATTTTAGCTGCAATCATCTCTGCTGCTTTAATAAGAGGATAGCCGGCAGGTGAAGCTGTCAGGCAGGGATGTGTTCCTATCTGGGCTGTAAGCAGGGAATTAACTGACATTCTGTTTTGTATTATTATTCCAATTACATTGGTTAATTCTCCTGCACTTAATCCGCCAATAACTTCACCACCTATAATAACACCTGCCTGCCGGGCAACAATCAGTTTTACAAGTTGTTTGTGAGCGCCAGGTAGATTTCCGGGATGACGGTCAATACCTTCGAAGGTACCGGTAACCGTATCAATTCCTTCTTCAATGGCTTTTGCTTCTGTGATACCTGCTGTTCCAAAACCGGTATCACCAACGGCAGTTGAGTAGATGGCAATTGTTCCGCTGAAAGTTTTAACCACATTAAGGGCGAAAAGATTCATGCCTGCAATTCTGGCTTCTGCACAGGCTGTTGAAGCGAGCATTGTTGAAACACGGGCTCTTGTTACAAAGTCGCGTTTTTGTGCACAGTCACCTACAGCAAAAATATCTTTTACATGAGTTCTCATGTATTCATCAACGGCAATAAAACCACTTTCGTCAACATATATTCCTGAATTGCGTGCCAGTTCAGCATTTGGTTTATATCCAACAGAGAGAATAACGGCATCAGATTCAATTACATCTCCGTTTTCAAGAGTTACAGACTCAACTTTTGTATCTCCGTTGATCTGTTTTATTCCCTTGCCTGTAACGACTTTAACTCCTCTTGCTGCAAGTATCTCTTCAATTTTCTTTGATAGTTCAACATCAAAGGCAAGCATTAAAATATCTGATAATTTTTCAACAAGAGTAACTTCATGTCCACTCTTGAGAAGCTCATCAGAAAATTCCACTCCAATGAATCCGGCTCCAACCACAACAACTTTTTTACAACCTTCAAGTTTTTGTTTCATTTCATCAAGGTAGACTTTATCCTTGGGTATTGTGAAGACATTTTCTTTCTCACCTCCGATAAGCCATTTTGGTTTGACGGGGAGAGATCCGGTAGCCATGACAAGCTTATTATATTGTATGCTTTCGCCACTGGCCATTTCAGCTATCTTCTTTTCGGTATCAATTCTTAAAACTTCATCAACAATGGATTCAATACCTGCTTTTTCCATCATGGCATCAACAGGCATAATATTCTGATCGATATTACTGAGGGTTCCGAAAATGTATGGTATTCCGCAGGGAACCATCATTTCCTTTTGTTTTTTTACAAGGACGAAATCCTTTTTTGGCCAGGATGATTTACCTGTCAGCGCAGCAACCATGCCGGCAGCGCTTCCTCCAATTGTTAATACGTCAGTTGTTTTCATATGTTTTTTTATTTAATTATTATTTCGATAGTTGTATGGAACTTACAAATTGAATTAATCATTTGCCAGTTTTAAACTGATTTCAAAATATTCGGTTTTTCCGGTATACCAATATCTTCCCCGTTTATTCCTTTGTATTTCTTTTCCGGGTCATATTCTATTCCAAGTTTATCAAGAAGTGGTTCCACGGTAACCTGATGTATCTGCAGTCCTATATCCCATGGATCATAACCCAGCAGAAGACCAGCAATTTCTTCATATGTAAGTACTGGTATTCCAAAGCCGTTTTCTCCATATGTTTTGCCTTGCTGTTCGGCAATAACATATTGCCAGCGGTCAAGGAAGAAAGTACACCCCGGACAATTAGCAATAATAACATCCGGTTTATAAGGGTACATTGATTCAAATTTCTTTTTGGAATTCGTTACGGAGTATCCTCTGTTTGATTTCAGAAGATATTGTCTAAAGCCAAAACCGCAGCAGTGTCTTCTTTCCGGATAGTCAACCTGCTTTCCTCCCCATTCGTCTGTCAGACCGGCAAGTACGTATGGATATTCAGCACCGCCAACACCATGCGATGGGAAGATCTTGGCATAATGGCATCCAATATGATCAACTACTTTCAATGGCTCACCTGTGTTTTGATTTACCAGTTTATATCTGGTCTTATCCGACAGTTCTTTACGGAATTTATAAATTATATCGCTGGCATGTACAAGATTCTTAGGTATTTCAAAGCTTTTTCCGGTAGCTTTTTTTAAAGCTGTCCGGGTTTTGTGCAAAGTCTCAGGAAAATGTTTCCATGTTTCCAGCATTTCTACATAAATGCCGAATGAAGTAACACACGATACAACAAAGTTTTCATAACCGGCTTCATTCATAAGAGCAAATTGCCGGGCAACAACAGTCATTATTGTTTCCATCGGAATTAAACCCGAATGATAAGCTATACCGGTACATGTTGTATGGCGCTCATCATCAAAAATATCTTTTCCGAGTTCATCTTTAAGAATATTCAGATACAGGTTTTCCGCAGCGGGGAAAATATTTTGCCTGATGCAACTGCGGGCAAAATAATAGTGATCTTCTGCGATCTCTTTCTGGTGTGCTGCCCATATTTCGTTGATCCGGATCTTCATGGGATGGTTTATTAATTAGTATGTAAGTGTGCTAATAAAAATGGAAAATATAGCTTATTCATTATACAGGTATTTCCAGTATTCATCTTTTTCACCGCTGAAATCCTTCTTTAATTCTTTTGCTTTGACCGAAGAATATTGTTCTATTTTCTCAAAACGTTGTGTGCCACCTGTTTCATCGAAGATCTTTTTCAGATCATCCAGTGATTCCTTTGATGTATTCCTTAGAGTTCCTGAGGTATTCTTTTTGTAGCTTGTTCCCAGTCTTTCCATCATTGATTCCCTGTTATTTCTGAACCAGTCCCACACAGGTCCCTGTTCAGGATAGGTTTCAAGATCCACTTCGTCGAAATAAATACAATATCCATATTTGAGAATATGATCTCCAACAGTACGTTTTATTGCAAGCTGTTTTCTTCCCTGTTCACTTTCAATGAATAATCCGGTTTCGATTGATAATGCTCTTAAAGCCTGGATAATATAACAGGGAACATTTCCTCTGGGGCATCTTGTTTTGCATGAAAGACACTCACCACATCGCCATATTGTATCGCTCTTTAAGAGTTTTTCAAGTTCAGCTTCATCTTTTTGCTGTACCAGTGATACGATCATACGTGGATCATAATCACTAACTTCTGCAGCAGGACAGATAGCTGTGCAAACACCACAGTTCATGCAGGCTTTTGATCCTTCAATATAACGGACATCTTTTTCCAGCTGCTCATATAATGTTGGCATAATTAAAAATATTATGTTATGGAAGATCGTTTAATGTTGTTCAATTTACCGGCAATAAGTTTACGCTTCAGAAGATTCATTCTATCGATGAACAATATACCCTCAAGATGATCATATTCATGTTGAAAAATCCTGGCTATAATCCCATCGAGTTCTTCCTCATGCGTTTTCAATGAAATATCCTGGTATCTGACATATATTTTATCAGGTCTTTTTACCTCCTCAAAGATATCAGGTATGCTCAGACAACCTTCTGTGTAAGTTACACTGTCTTTTTCATAATCAAGTATTTCAGGATTCAAATAAACGCCTTCAAATTGTTCAATGCTTACATCATCTTTCACCATGGGAGTAGTGTCAATTACGAAGATCCTTTTCAGTAGATTTATCTGAGGAGCTGCCAGACCTATTCCCCGGGCCTTCTTAAGAGTATCAAATAATTCATCAGATATTTCTTTCAGATTATCTTCTTCCTTCACTTCAAAACAATGCTTGCGTAAAACAGTTGAACCATACAGTATAATTGGAAGAGCCATGATGATTTAAGATTTAATATGATATTCCCTGATAAAGTATTTTTTCCCTTTGTAAGTAGTTGATTTTATCAGTTTCTGTTTTAGAAGAGATTCAACAACTTGAAATTCAGCATTATCTTTCTCAAGCAATGAGCGCATAGAGTCCTCTCTAAGAGGATGGACAGCAGTAATATTAAGAATATCTTCATATATATTGCCGGTGAATCCTGTATCAGAGCCTTCGAAACCGGTAAGCAGTTCTGTTGTGATATTATTCTGTGTAAAAGTCTGCCATACTATGTTCAGGCGTTTTGTATCTGGTGGTTTCACCCATGTTTCGCAGGGAGGTCTGACAGGGACAGAAAGGTAAGCTATATTAGGATTGATCTTTTTTACTGTTCCTGCCAGTAAGGGAATATGTTCATCTGTATCATTTATTCCCTGTATTATCATCGATTCTGTATGTAGGCTCCCTTTAAAATTATGGGCAAAAAGAAGAATACTCTCTATATATCTGTCAAAATCGAGATTTTTATGCGGTCTGTTAATTGTTTTCCATACGTCTTTATTTGCTGCATCAATTTTTAATGATACCCAGTCAGCCAGAGACAGATGCTCCCGTACGGAATCATCTGTCAGAAGAGATGCATTTGTGATTACAGCAACAGGGAACCCGGTAAGCTTAAGAAGGCTGATAGTTTCACCAAGATGAATATCAAGAGTGGGTTCACCATTTGACACGAGTGTAATATAATCAGGATAATTATTCTTATTAAGAAGACTAATATGATGTTTTACATTGTCCAGAATTACATCAGGTTTAAAGTGTATATCTCTTTTAATGCTTTCTTTCATTGTTGGTCCGACCTGACAATAAACACAACTGTAAGAACAGGTTTTTGGTGCAATAATATTATTGACTCCAAGACTTTTCCCAAGTCTTCTCGATGGTACCGGTCCGAAGCATATCATGATTCTGATGAATTATATTTGATTATTTTATTCATTCGTTAATTATATTATTTCATTGGCCAAATGGAACTTACATGATTTATACAATTATTTCCTGTTGTGAGTTGTTGCTCATGTTCGTTTCATAATAAGACGAATTATATACTACTATACTGTTTTTTGGAACTTTTAGTGATTCTGCAATGACATCACATTTTACAAGAAGCAGAAAAAATATTCTTTTATCTTTCAGGTGATACAGTCCCTCAAGGTTACCCTGTCCTTTGGAAATAATAACATCTGCTTTATTGTAATAATCACAAAACTCTTCACTGGATTTATCAGGAAGAGTTGAAGGAGCGTCATATCCGTTAGAAATGACATTTGCTATCTCTTTCATACCTGTATATTCAGCATCCTCTGCCGTTACATCATTCAGAACAGCTCCTCCTCTTACCACGAAAGTAACATTCTGCAAGCCTGTGGTTTTGATAAAAAGTTTATCAAATACTATTTCTCCTGCATTGTCACCAAGATAAAGAACCGACCCTGCATTTTTCAGTGCTTCTTTTAACTGTACTGAATGATCTATTGCAAAATCTTCCTTAAGAGTTTTTTGTACGGTCTCCTGCAGGTTAAAATTATCATTGGCAGCAAAATCCATTATATTACCTGCTATTGCTATCCTCAATGTTGTATTAAACCGGTCATCTGATTTTTCCGTGATCAGGGTTAGTTCCGGTAACATACTTATTGCCAAATTATTGGTTTCTCTCTTTTCTTCTTTGTACAGATCATTATTTCCTGAATATTTCTGTATTATAAGATTTATTTCACGGGAGAACTCAGGGGCTGAAAAATTATTTCTACTGTTTTGATAAGCAGTGATCATTTTATCTACAATAAGTCCTTTTTCCTCTTGAGATACAGGTTCTTTCTGAAGTAATTTTTCGACAGCTCTGGTAAAACAAAAGAAGCAGCGATAATCACAAATCATAAGCAAGCAGATTAATGATCACAATAATTAGCTCCTGCCTTCAAGGAATTACCGAGAAGGTCACTGGCCAGTTCTTTTGGATTTTTAATGGGAGCTCCAACAAAAACATTAATATTTTGCTGAATGAACAAATTTATAGCTCTTTGCCCCATTCCTCCTGCTATAACATCTGTTACACCTTTTTCTGCGAGCCATGCAGGAAGTAGACCTGGTTCATGAGGCGGAGGTGTTAGCAGTTCTTCACCTGTAATAATGTTATTGTCTGCGTCAATAATTGCAAATTTCTGACAATGACCAAAATGAGAACATAATATCCCGTTTTCCAGTGGGACAGCGATTCTTTTTTTCATTGAGTTTTTTTGAATTAATAATTAATACTCAGGAACTTCTTTGTGATCTGTTCCCTTTTCCCTGGCCTCCACCGTTTCTACGGTTTTTGCCCGTACCTTTGGCAGGACTATCTCCATTTCCGGTACTCTTTTTACAGCGACCCATACCACGACCGCTTTTGGAACCTTTTCCTTCAGGTCCTGTTCCATCCCTGTTTGGCATGATAATAATATTTAATCGTTAAACATATTTATTATTTCATTTATTGTTTTTTCCGGCTCTTTGATAACTATCATCTGTACCTTCAGACTGTCAAGGAGTGATTTAACTTTAACACCAAATTCTCCGGATATTATTTTGGATACACCTCTTGATGCTACAACCTGAACTGATGCGGGACCGGCACCTTCCAGTGCATCTACGTTGGGATTTGGAATGTACTCAATCCCTTTTGTTTCAAGATCATAAACAACAAAATAAGCACAACGGCCAAAGCGTTGATCAATTTTACTTTCAAGACTATTACCTGTACTCGTGATGGCTATTTTCATATCATTTGTTTTTTATTGTTACTTTTTCTGCTGGAGAATCTCCAGATTCATCAGATATATTATTAAATTTTGAAAAATCTTTTTTTCTGCATAAGGGACACTCAAGTATTCCATTTATTTTATCAGGATTATTAAAAAAGCATCCACAGTTATTACAAGAGTACCATTCACTGTCGAAATACACCTTACCTCCTTCAATAATTATCTGTTTCCCCATAACGATAGCTTCAGCTACTTTTTTCCTGGCACTGGAATAAATACGTGTCAGTGTAGGTCGTGAGACAGACATCAGTAATGAAGCCTGATGATGATTCAGCATCTCATGATCACATAATCGCAGTGCTTCATATTCTTCAAGATGAAGAAATACACTTTCATTTTCTCCTTTGTTATTACCACCGTATGGTTTAAAGCCTGATATAACCGGAGGATCACTTATTCTTCTTAATCTGAAAGGCCTGGGTGACATTTGTTAAGAACTATAGTTCGCCACAAAGATAATGAACTAATGTTCTTAAAAAAACAATAAAAAGTCATCTTTTGTCTGTAACAGGTAATGCATTATAAATAGGTAATATAAATTTCAGGGAGAGGGAAAACATATTTGGTGTTTTGCGCGAAAGACACCCAAAATAAATTTTATATGATTATTGCCGGAATTCGCTGCTTGTTCGACCTCCGATCCCCTGTAAGGGGTTGAAGGAAGTTGAAGAAGTAGTGTTACAGGGGTTAGGTTTTGCATGGCGCAGATTTTTTTAAATATACGTGGCAGAATTTGAATTATAATAAATCTTCAGTCCTTAATGTGTGGGGGGAAAACCTGAAAAGATGCGAACCGCACAAAAGAGGAGAAAACATATTTCTATTCAGAATCAGAAAACAAGATCAAGGGCTCTTTTTACTATACCTGCAATTGCTATTGCGAACAATATTTCAAGTATACAGACTGCCATGGCTTTTTTCCAGCCAAAATCTTTCCACAAAACTGAAATTGTTGCAACACAGGGAACATAGAACATACTGACTACTGAAAGTGTAATCATCTGTTGAGGGCTAAGTACATCAATAAAACTTGTTGTTCCAAGATAAGCTGCCAGCATTACGAGGATCAATTCTTTTCTGAGAATACCGAAAATGAGTAAAATTCCTGTAACAGCAGGAAGGCCCAGCCATTTTTCGGTAACAGGACTCAGGAATGATGATATTGCAGGCATCCAGCCGGCAAGATTTATAGCCTGAATGAAAACGCCTGAAATTATTACTATCGGAGCTGCTATATAAATAAATTCCTTAAGGGCATCCCATGTTTCATATAATATGGTTTTCAGATTAGGTGTTTTATAATCAGGCATAGGCATGATGAGTTCAACAGGTTCTCCTCCGATAAATTTTGATGAGAGTTTCCCTGTCAAAAAGATCACAATCATCGCAAAAAGGTACAGACCCAAAGCCCATAGCAGACCCACATATTTTCCTACAAGTCCGAAAATAATGACAGATACGGCAGAACAGGGAACCAATGTAACCAGAACAGCTGTTATAAACCTTTCTCTCTTTGATTCCATGATACGGCATGAAAGGCAACCGGGGACATTGCATCCCAGTCCGATAATAAAAGATATACAACCTTTACCATGTATTCCCATCTTATGCATAAAATTATCCATAAGAAAAGAAATACGTGCTATATAACCCCAATCCTCAAGTATATAAAGTAATATATAGAAAGGAAGTATATATGGAAGAGCTATCTGGACCAGTGCAAGGACACTCTCAACTGCTGCCCATCCCAGTGCTGCAGTTAATGTTGTTCCAAGCTCATTGTTCCACCATTCATGCCAGTTTTGAAAAACTGATTCGAACAGGGATGAAAGCCAGTTACCAAAACTGAATACCCCGACAAACATTGCTCCAAGAATAAGTATCATAATGAAATAACCAATTATTTTATGTGTGGTGATTATTTCAAGCTTTTCATTCAGAGACAATTTCCTGTGAGGTCTAATATTTACTATCTCACGAGTGATATGAGAAGCCAGAAGAGTTCTTTCATCAGATATTACCACAGAAGAATCATGACCGTGAATTTCCTCCAGCCTGTAAATAGCTTCTCCGGCCTCTTTGAGGATGCGGGGATCTTTTCCCCGGATGTTTGTTACAATGTCTCTGTCTTTTTCAAGAAGCTTGATAGCAATCCATCTACTTGGATAAGGGAGATCAACATCCTTTACATATTGCGAAAGATCCTCAATTCTGCTTTCAATTTCTTTACCATACCGGGGAACCCTGTACTCAGTTTTTCCTTCCTTTAGTTCGATAGCTTTATCAATAATATCAGTGAGGCCTGAACCACGGGAGGCAATTGTTGGTATTACCGGGGCATTTATGATCTTCTGAAGCTTTGCACTGTCAATGGTAATACCTTTCTTCAAGGCCAGATCAACCATGTTCAAAGCAAGAATAACCGGACATTCAAGTTCAAGAAGTTGTAAAGTGAAAATCAGATTCCTCTCAAGATTGGTTGAATCAATGATGTTTATTACTACATCAGGCTTTTGCTTAATAATATATTCGCGGGAAATAACTTCTTCTACTGAATAAGTTGTAAGGGAATATATTCCGGGAAGATCGAAGACATCAATGGTGTATCCTTTATAATATAGTGTGCCTTCAAATTTTTCTATGGTTTTACCGGCCCAGTTGCCTGTATGCTGGTGTAACCCGGTTAAATAGTTGAATATAGTTGATTTTCCGGCATTACCCTGACCAGCAAGAACAATGTTGATCTTCTTTCCCTCTGTCATTGTATTTCCACCATGATTTTATATGCCAGTCCCCTTCCCAGTACCAGTTTCGAACTTCTTACTTCAACCTGAACCGGTCCGGAAAAGGGGGTTTTTCGCAGGATCTTGATTTTTGTTCCTGTTGAAAGCCCAAGATCCGCCAGCCTTTTTGTAAGCATTTTCCCCCCAGTGATAGAAATTATTATTCCTGTCCGGCCATCTTCGAGATCCAGTAAGCGGACTTGCTCCTTATCTTTGTTCATATGAATTTATTTAACTTTTTCAAAAAACCACATAATGATATTACAGGTGATCATTTCTCATCAACATGTCTTAAACCCTCTGCAACCAGATTATTAATATGTATATCGTCAAGAGAGTAATAAATCATTTTACCAACTTTATTGTATCTGACCAGTTTCATATTTCTCAGAGTTCTCAACTGATGAGATATTGCAGAATCGGATGTTCCTATTATTGCAGCAATATCCCGGACGCATAGTTCATTTTCCAGGCAAAGGCTATATATTATCTTAACCCTGGTTGTATCACTCATTGCACTGAATGTTTCTGCCAGATCGTGAAAAAAACTCTCCGATTTCATTCTGTTTAATACCGACCTGACCTTGTTTTCTTCAATACATTCCAGCTCTGTAATATTTGGTTTTGCCTTTCTCATATAATTAAATATATGAACAACTGTTCAAGTGTTTGCAAATATATATAATTTTTGAATTTGATTTATATATAATAAAAAAATGCAGCTTTTTTTTAAAAGCCGTCACCTGACTTCCTGAAACATTTTACCGGAGAGGTAATAGGAGTGTAAACTTATTCGTCAGTTTTATTGACCAATTCAGTTACTTTGTCTTTTTCAGGTTTTATTTTTTTTGAAAATGCCCTTGATGTGTAGAATCCCATAAAGAAAGATGCAAGAATAATTATTATCACAGGCATTTCCAGTCTCCATAACAGGAATTTAATGCTCACACTATGGACATTTTGTCCTATAAATATCAGAAGTACTACGAGTAAAATAATGTTAATTACCTGTTTTGGAGAAAGATGAAATTTTGCAGATTGATTATTCATGTGTAAGTGAATTTGATTTTAAAGGTTACATCGAAATAACAGGATTTTAGTAATTATATTTTTTTTGTAATCATGTGGACTTCAACTAAATCTTGCCGGATAATTATTTACGAATATATAAGTTTTAATAAATAATATGATTAAGAGTTTCGTTTATAAATTTTTCCTGTGATAAATTTATATATTTCTATGCTTAGCACCATTGGGATTGCGAGTAACAGAGTGAAGGACCATTCCTGGAAAGTTACAGGCTGGACCTGAAGGATATCCTGCATAATGGGGATATGCATTGCCAGAAGATGAATTCCCTGGGCTATTAAAACTCCAAAGATGAGTAATGTGTTTCTTTTAAGGGGGATTTTAAATACAGAGGCTGTTTCTGAACGGCAGTTGAATACATGGAAATTTTGAAAGAATACAATAAGCAGGAGTAATAAATTTCGTGAGTACAATTCAGGGTGATTTGAATAGTTATTCAGCCAGAACCAGAAGCCAAAAATGATGATACTCATTGTGAAACTTGCGACGATTGTCTGTTTGATCATTGTACGATCAAATATTGGTTCTGATGGCTTTCTTGGTTTTTTAAGCATTGTTCCGGGTTCTCCTCCTTCAAAAGCGAGAGCTATATCCTGGATACCGTTTGTTACCAGGTTTAACCACAGTAACTGAACAGGGAGAAAGGGAAGAGGTAATTTGGTACTTATTGCCAGGATAAATATTATTATTTCTGCAATACCTGTTGAGATGAGGAGGTAAATTACTTTTCTTACATTGTCGTATGCATATCTGCCTTCTTCAATACCTGCAACAATTGAGGCGAAATTATCATCTACCACTATCATTGATCCGACTTCTTTTGCAACATCAGTACCTGATCCCATTGCAACACCTATGTTTGCACGTCTGAGTGCGGGAGCATCATTTACACCATCACCAGTTACAGCCACGAATTCTCCTTTACGGATGAGTACATCTACTATTTCAAGTTTTTGAACAGGACTTACCCTTGCAAAGACTGTTGTTGATGTCACTAATTTTTCAAAAGCGGGAGAATCAGAAGGTCCGGCTTTTTCGAGCATGCCGCCTGTCACAGCGTTATTTTCACTTTCAAGTATACCTAGTTCATGGGCTATGGTACTTGCTGTGGCTGGATGATCACCTGTAATCATTATTACTTTTATTCCAGCTTTCTTACATTTTTCAATTGATTTTTTAGCTTCGGGTCTCAGCGGGTCAATGAAACAGACCAGTCCGTAAAATGTCAGAGGGGGGAGATTTTCATTTTTATAATCGTCGCGTTGTACAAAATCCTTAAATTCACCGCTGGCAAAGGCAAGGACCCTGTAACCCTGTTCAGCCATCTTATCAGCCTGATCCAGCACAAGATCTTTATTAATTTTTTTAACAGAATCTTCTTCATACATTTTGTCGCAAAAAGAGATTACTGTTTCAACAGCTCCTTTCATACCGATATAAACACTTCCGTTTATTTCGCAAAAAGAGGCCGAAAATTTTCTTTCTGATTCATAAGGAATCTTATCTGTCTGGTGAAAGTCTTTCTTAATTTTTTCAGGATCGGTTCCTGACTTGAAAACCATACCGAGAAGAGCAATATCTATGGCATCACCGTGATATTCCCATTCTTTATCATTTTTATTAAGAGTAGCTTCATTTGCCAGTGCAGAAATTCTAATAAGAGTTTCAAGATCGTGATGATCAGGAAGATTAACAGTATTGTTATTATTGTCAGTGATTTTTCCTTCTCCGTTATAGCCTTCACCTGTAATAGAAAAAATTTTACCGCCGGGAAGTATAATTTTTTTTGCAGTCTGCTCATTTACAGTAAGAGTCCCTGTTTTGTCACTGGCAATAATTGTGCAACTACCAAGGCTTTCAACGGAGGTAAGTTTCCTGACTATTACATTTCGCCGGGCCATTTTTCTTACAGCAATTGACAGAGCAACTGTTAAGGCTACGGGTAATCCTTCGGGTATTGCAGATACGGCAAGAGCGACAACAAAGAAAAATACAGCTTTGAAATCATTTCCCTGAAGCCTTAACATAATACCAAGTATTATACTGAGGACAACAGTAAATAAGGTAATCTGACGGGTAAACTTTTCTATCCGGAGGATCAAAGGCGGCTTGGCAGATTTTCCTTCAGTCACATTTTGTGAAATAATGCCAACCTGTGTATTTATCCCTGTCCCTACAACAATTCCTTTGCCTCTGCCTGAAATTATTGTAGAACCTGCAAAAGCCATATTTGATCTCTCAGCAATACCAATATCCTCACGAAGTTTACCGGATTGCTTTTTTGCAGCTATCGATTCTCCTGTAAGAAAACTTTCATCAATCTCTAAATTTGATGTTTCAAAAAGTCTTATATCTGCCGGAACTTTCAGACCTGATTCAAGATAAACAATATCACCTGGAACTACATTCTCCGATAAAATTTCATAAGATTTACCTTCACGGATAACTCTTGCCTTTATTTTCATTAATTTCCGGAGTCCTGAAGCACTCTTTTCAGCATTATATTCCTGATATGTTCCAAGAGCACTGTTTAAAATGATTACAATGAAAATAAAGATGGCATCTTTTGCTTCACCTATTACCAGTGATACCACAGCAGCAGCAATGAGGATGAAAATGAGAGGGTTTATTAACTGATTCAGGATGATTTGTCTTAAAGTGATTTTTTTCCCTTCAGGCAAATTGTTAGGTCCATAAAAATTAAATCTTTTTTCAGACTCATCCGAATCCAGGCCTTCTGTACTCACATCCATTTTACTGAATGATTCATCTGCTGAAAATGAATGCCATGGTTCATCAAAATTTTTTTTCCTTGGGATTGAATCCATAGAAAATGTTATTTAAAAAAACGAAAGAACAAAAAACCAATAACAGCCAGATTAATAAAATGCTTATCAGTATCTCAACTTCAGGGCTATATTCCCGAAACTTTTCATTTCATCTCTTGTGGGAAAGAATACTTTCCCGTTTTTGGAGATAACCTCCCATGCAATAACTGAAGTAATGTCATCAATTACACCCGGTAATGAAGGATCATCTACAAGCTCAATAGAAAAACCTTCCTTAATCCTTACTGCCTGATAAAAATCCTTTGACATAACTAACATATCACCCTTGCCTTGTTTTGCAGCCATATATATTTCATACAGATCGGTAGTTACTTTTCCCTGAGGAACCGCATTTTTCATTTCCATGAGTGCTTCAGCAACTCTGTCTGAATGGATTTTTTTTACAAAATCCCAGGCCTGACCGGAAATATAATGCTGAGCAGTATTATTATAATTTATTCTGACATAACCCAGGTATACCTCCGGTTTATCCGCTACCTGCAAAAGACGGCTGTAATTATCTTCAGTACAGATAACGATGCACTGCATACCTGATTTGTTGTACACTTTGACTATTGCTTTATCAACAATATTCAGAAATTCCCTTACCATATTGTCAACCGCTTTAGGGTCACTTATCCTGGCTTTGTCTGTCAGAAAATAAGGATTTTCGGGAAAAGGGAATCCTTCAGTTGTAATCTCTTTAACAATAGAATCATTCAATGTTTCAAATAAGCTCACGGAGCTTTGTGATAACAGGAGAATAAGGTATTCTTCATTCCTGTTTAATGCGTAAATCAAAGGACGTAATGCAAATCTGTCAGTAATATGAATTTTATCGTCATGTACAGGCCATGAAGATCTGATAA
The DNA here is from genome assembly GCA_012729475.1 of Bacteroidota bacterium. Taxonomy (GTDB): domain Bacteria; phylum Bacteroidota; class Bacteroidia; order Bacteroidales; family VadinHA17; genus LD21. The sequence goes on along the minus strand of JAAYDB010000037.1, from coordinate 37,054 downwards.
TTTCTTTAGTGTCATTTGACAGGAATATGTGCAAACTTTCAAGATTTAAGCTTATATCAATTTCATCAGGGATCGTTTTTAATTTATCCAGTAAGCGAGAAATGTCCCTTTTCCCGAATTCTTTTAACAGTCTTTTTTCTGTCACTTTACACATATTCTTGATAACGATACGGTCTTTTTCATTATCCGGCCTGGTGCGATGAGTATTTAATGAAATGGTAACACATGGCTTGTTTGTTTCAGATGCCAGTTTTTGAATGATCTCTTTCTTCATATATAAATAGTATTTAAAGCTTTTTAGTCTGATAAAACTTTAATAGGCAGTATTAGCACAATACTCTTAATAAAGCTTATCATTCATGAGCATTTAAGATAGTAATTATTATCAATATAGCAAGTGATATCCAATCTTTTTACATTAACCTTGTTGCTAAGAGATTATTAGGGATAATTCTGCTCATTCATTTTTTTCAGGATATAGGCATATTCATTTTAAATGGATAAGGAAACAAAAAATAGTTAAATTTGGGTTTAGTTATGAAAGTGCTTGATGAAACATTTCTGGAAAATCTTTCTCCTTTTTTCAGAGGAGAGAGGGGGCATCGGCGGGCCAGGTATATCATGCGATTACTGTCTATTGATAAAGTTAATCAGGTATATGAGAATTCCGGAAAATTCACTGGGGCCAAATTTGCTGCCAGTTTATTAAAAGATATAGGCGTTAATTACTTAATCGGAAATTCAGAAAGGCTCAGACAAATACCGGGAGGAGCATTTATAACTATTGCCAATCATCCGTATGGAGGTCTGGATGGCATTATTCTGATAGACCTTTTTGCCGGATTGCGCCCTGATTATAAACTGATGGTCAATAATATAATTGGATTGGTGAAGACCATGAAAGAGAATTTTATTACAGTTGCTCCTTCTTTTTCAAATACTAAAAAAATTTCAGGTATCAGTCTTCATGGAGTAAGAGAAGCAATAAGCAATTTACAGTGTGGTCATCCCATTGGGTTTTTCCCGTCCGGTGCAGTCTCGAATTTTAGTTTTAAAGACATGAAAGTCAGAGACCGTAAGTGGCAAACAGGGATTCTTAATCTTATCAGGCATGTTAAGGTTCCGGTTGTTCCTATAAGGTTTTTTGATATAAATTCATCATTTTTTTATTTCCTGGGTCTTATTAACTGGCATATAAGATCATTAAGAATGCCTTCGGAAGTATTCAATAAGAGGGATAAAGAAACCAGGATATCTATTGGCAATGTAATATCGGTGGAAGAACTGGAGCAATATACGGATCTGGAATCTCTGGGTAATTTTTTACGGAAAACTGTTTATGAAATGCCGTTTCCTTCATCATTTATTGAAAGAGCCCGCCTGTGTTCGCCCTGGAATAGTTAACCGGGTTTTTTCAAAAAAAGTATTTTTGCCGGGAATAATTTTATGAAAGGATTTATAATAAAAATTACTAATATTAAAAATTACCATAAAACAATACTGAGGGGGAAATATGATAAATAATAATCTGAAGGGATTTGACAATGAGAAATATCTTCAGGAGCAGACTGCAGCTATTCTTGAAAGGGTGAACCGTTTTAACGATAAACTTTATATTGAATTCGGAGGGAAGATACTGTTTGATTATCATGCATCAAGGGTTCTTCCGGGATTCGATCCCAATGTCAAAATGAGGTTGCTCCAAATGCTGAAGGACAAAATAGATGTTGTTTTATGTATTAATGCGGGAGATATAGAAAGAAAAAAGGTGAGAGCCGATTTTGGGATCACATACGATTCTGATGCTCTGAAGACGATTGATGATTTCAGGGAATGGGGAATAGAGGTTACGGCTGTTGTTATTACCCGTTATAAGAATCAGTTTCCTGCACGAACCTTTAAAAATAAGCTTGAGCTCAGAGGAGTAAAAGTATATCTGCATTATCCGACAAAAGGTTATCCCACAGATGTTGATCTTATAGTAAGTGATGAAGGTTATGGTGCCAATGAATACATCATGACAAAAAAGCCTATTGTAATAGTGACTGGCCCTGGTCCGGGCAGTGGAAAGCTTGCCACCTGCCTCTGCAATCTTTATCATGAATACAAAAAAGGCGTTAAAGCAGGTTATGCAAAATTTGAGACATTTCCTGTCTGGGATTTGCCTGTCGATCACAAAGTGAATGTTGCCTATGAGGCAGCTACTGTCGATCTGAAAGATCAGGTAATGACCGATGAGCATCATCTGAAAGCCTATAATGTAAAAGTCGTTAATTATAATCGCGATATTGAGGCATTTAATCTTCTGAAGAGGATCTTTGAAAAGATTACCGGGGGAGAATCCATGTACAGATCACCTACTGATATGGGAGTAAATCGTATAAGCAGAGGTATAATCAATGATGCAATAATATCAGAGGCATCTCATCAGGAAATAATACGCCGGTATTTCAGATGTGCTGTGGAGTACGTAATGGGTATTGTAGATAAGGAGACGCTTAACAGGTCAGGCAGGATAATGGACAGTATTGGAGCGGTTGTGGAAGACAGAAAAGTTGTCGGACCGGCGCGGCAGGCAGCAAAGGATGCCGAAGAAAAGGGTAAAGGTAATGCAGGTATTTATTGCGGAGCCGCTATGGAATTGCACGATGGGAAAATAATTACAGGAAAAAATTCTCCTCTCATGCATGCTTCTTCAAGCCTGATCTTAAATGCCACAAAATACCTGGCCGGTCTGCCTGATAACCTTTTTCTCCTGCCCAAAAATATAATCGATTCAGTAACTTATCTGAAAAAGGATATACTCAATGGCAAAATGGTGAGTCTGGATGTTGACGAGACTCTCATATTGCTGGGAATAAGCGCATTATCAAATCCGGCAGCCCAAATGGCATTGGAAAACCTGAAATATCTTGTAGATTGCGAAGTACATCTGACACATATGCCTACACCTGGCGATGAAGCAGGATTGAGAAAATTAAAGGTGAATGTATCATGTGACCCTGAATTCTCAAGCAAAAGTCTCTTTATGGGAGGATAATCTGCCTTGCCGGAAAAGATGTGTTCACAGAAGAAAATAATAATACTTTACAGGTGGACACTCAGGTCTTAGTAGTTAATATGAAAAGCTCCGGCAAAAAGCATAAAACTCAATAACTCTTCAAGTAATAATTCAGTGAAAATGAGCGCATTAATGTTGCTGCTATAAATATTTTAAATTTTGTATCTGTCTGCTTATTTTAATCAATAAGAAAAGATGATTTAATGAGATCGTTCTCATCACTGCTTGATCCGGCATATATCTGATATTCCATTTTTTCAAGTATCCATTTTTCAGTTTCGGGATCGTAATACCGGAGTCTGTCGAAAGGACATTCTATGGTTACCCTTCGTGTTTCTCCTGGTTCAAGAGTGATACGGCTGAATCCTTTTAGCAGTTTGTGTTCTCTTTCAACAGCTGAGTTGTCAAAACCTATATAAAGCTGGATTACCTGATCACCTTTTCTGTCACCGGTATTAGTCACATTGATAGAAGCCATTAATTTAGCGGTATCTGTTTCAATCTCCAGATCGTCCTGTGTAAAACTGGTGTAGGACAATCCGTACCCGAACGGGAAAGCCGGTTTATTACCTGAATGGTCCATCCTTATGTACCCATGGTACCTGTCATAGGTAACTTCCAGGGCATGTCTGTCGAAATCGGGATAATGACTCTCATCACTGGCCACGGTAAAAGGTAATTTTCCTCCCGGATTAGTGTCTCCGAAAAGTACCCTTGCAATAGCTGTTCCTCCTTCCATCCCGGGGTAAAAAGCATGTAAAATGGCTTTGACATTATCTCTCCATTCTTCTGTAATTATAGCACTTCCTCCGATAAGAACTGCAACTGAATTCTTATTGAGTGAGCCTGTTTCCTGAAGTAACTTGCTTTCATCGTCATGCAGCCTCAGGCTTTTTCTATCGCCTCCCAGTTCAATATTGTTTCTTGCGACAAATTCACCTTCATCATCATGGTCATAGCCTACAACATAAACCACAGCATCAGCATTTTCAATTTTTTCTTTCAATATATCTGTATCTTCTCCTGAATCATATAGGATTTCAACTGAAGAACCATATTCATTTGTCAGCCCTTCAAGGGGAGTTACCACATAAGAAGGGAAGACCCTGCTGGAACCATGATCTCCGATATTTTCATTATCCCCGAGTTTTCCCACTATCAGAAGAGTTTTTATTTCATTTTTATCAAAAGGTAAAACATCTTCTTTGTTCTGCATAAGCACAATTGATTTCAAAGCAGCTTCAAGTGCCAGATCTGTGTGGTCTTTGTGCAGTATAAGTGAGGAAGAATACTCAGGCAGGGGATCAGGGGCGGTCTCATATTTCAAAACAGTTCTGGTAATACGGAAAGCACTTTCATCAATATCTGATTCCGGTACTGAACCATTTTCAACCGCTTTCACCAGTTTCTTACCATAGAACCTTGTTGCAGGCATTTCAATATCGAGACCTGCCTTTGCGGCTTTTTCAGTATCTCTTACTCCCCAGATAAAATCACTTATTGTAAAGCCTCTGAAGCCCCAGTCTTCCTTGAGGACTTTTTTCAGGAGATATGGACTTTGACAGGCCTGGTCGCCACGGAATTTATTATAGGCACCCATAGCGCTGGCAGCTCCCTGATTGACACATTCTCTGAAATGTTCAAGATAGACTTCTCTCAGAACTCTTTCATCGACTTCCACATTAACTTCAAACCTTGTATTTTCCTGGTTATTTACGGCATAATGCTTGATACATGCCATTACATTATGGTGTTGAACTCCCTTCATCAGGGAACTTCCCATTTGCCCTGTCAGATACGAATCCTCACCATAACCTTCCTGTGATCTGCCTCCTGCAGGATGACGCATGAGGTTTATACAAACTCCACCGAAATAATTACCTTCATTTGCTCTTATTTCTTTTCCGATAGCTTCTCCTATCCTGTATTCAAGATCCCTGTCGAAAGAGGCAGCCCGGCCTATGGCCACAGGGAAACATGTTGCTTCTGCCTTGACCAGGCCACGTGGACCATCAAAGAATCTTACCGTAGGAATATTGAGCCGTTCATTACCACCAGCCTGATAAGCTTTTTGGTTATATTTCATTCTGTCACCGGCCATCTCCAGCATGAATTTCAACATGCTTTTCAGCCGTGGAGTCATCATTTGAACTTTTTCCTCAAGACTCATCTCACTGACAGCTTCAAGGGCCATATTATCAATCTCCTGTTCTGTGAGAACCCTTCTTTCAAGAGTGATAATTTCAGGTTTTGGATTGATTTTCAATATAAAAAAAGCAATTACAAGTATTCCAAGAAATATTGCAAATCCCAGCAATATCTTTTTTAGTGTTTTCATGATCAGGTGTTTTTTTTATTAATTGTTAAAAGTAGTGATAATGTTTTGTTTTTCTTAATACCGGATACCGGTATTAAGTCATGTAATCAGTATCGAATTTTCCGTCATAGTCATTCACAGGATCAGAAGAAGTCATATCTATTACCCTGTGAAAACCGGGATTCCCGTTTTTATGTGTAGCACTGCCTGCATTGTAACAACGGGCTATGCCCCACTTACCATGGTAAATTTTAAGGGCATCTGCTTTACTTCTGTGATAATGCCCGAAAAGAAGAAGATCTGCCCTGTTTTTAAGTACTTCTTTGAGGTTATCACTGTCTTTAAGTTGCCTTCCCACTTTAAAGTCAAAAGGATGATGATGAAGATAAACTATTATTTTCCGTTTATACAGGAGAGGATCTTCAAGGATATTTTTCAGGCGTAGTAACTGATCCTTTCCCAGTTCTCCCTGTGCCAGAAGCCTGTCGTACCAGCTAAGCTCTTCAGCAGTTGAGTCAAGACCAATAAAGGCCATATCATCAATTATATCAAGTCTGGGATAATTAGCCTCACCAGTTCCAAAAAATCTGTTTTTAAACATGCTTACAAATACAGGATTTCCAATTGTCCCTGTTCCATAATCATGATTTCCGGGGACAACAAGTACACGGAATCCGGCCCGTTGAAGCTCTTCAATACAGTAGGCTGCTTCTTCACGCTGTTCATTAATATTTGCATTATCTGCCAGATCACCTGTGATTACAATAATGAAATTTTCAGCAGGTTGTTGAAGGGTTTTTATGTTCCCGACTATTTTATGAAATCTTTTACCACAGTTTCTGTACCCGACATGCAAATCAGATAAGTGGATAATTTTTTTCATGTTCAGCAGATTCTGTCATGTTGTTGCATAAAGTATAGCTCCAGGCTTATAACATATATCAGATCAGAGTTTAACAACTGTGCCATTAACAGATGTCCGGGTGAATCTGATATTATCGATCAGACCCTGCAGACGGTTGTCTTCTTTTACATTGGTCCATTCACAATCACTAACATTAATATTGCTAATGTTGGCTGATTCTTCATAACCTGTTATAAATACCCCATAACGGCTTTGTCTGCAGTTAACATTTTCGAGATAAACATTCCTGACATATGGGGAAAAATCTCTTTTACAGATTTCTCCGGGTTCATATACAAGATTGATCTTCAGTACGGCTTCACCACATTGTCCGACATCAATATTCCGGACATAGATGTTTTCTACTGTTCCTCCCCGGCAATTATTGGTCTTTATCCTGATGACCCTGTCAAGGGATGGACTGTTCATTTCACAATCTTCAACAAAAAGATTACGAAAACCTCCGGAGATTTCGCTCCCTATTACAACACCTCCGTGTCCGTTTTGCATATGGCAATTACGGACAATAATGTTTTCAGAAGGGATGTTCCATTTCCGGCCATCATTATTCCGTCCTGATTTTATGGCTATACAATCATCTCCTGTATTGAAAAAACAGGATTCAATGAGAACATTTCTGCATGATTCAGGATTGCAGCCATCTCCATTTGGTGCTCCGACGGTGTTTATTGTAAGGCCTCTGACAGTAATATTTTCACAAAAAACAGGATGGATGGTCCAGAAAGCCGGACACGTGAGGTTTACATCGGTCATCAGGATATTTTTGCATTTATAGAGGTTGATTAGTTGGGGTCTTAAATTATCTGCCGGCCTGAGAATTCTGTCCTCAACAGGAGTGTTATTTTCATTCCATGCCATCAGTAAAGGTCTTCCTCTTAGTTCTTTTCCGGGAACAGGAGTGAGCCTTTCCATTCCCCACCAGTTTTCCTGTGAAGCGCCTCCATCTATTGTTCCTTTTCCGCTTATTGCTATATTTTCCTGCCCATGGGCGTATATCATGGGAGAAGTATTGTAACAATCCATTCCTTCCCACCTTGTCAGCACAGAAGGATATAATGATGTATCAGAAGCAAAGATCAGTGAAGCTCCTTCTGAAATATAGAGGTTAACGTTGTTCTTAAGCAGCAGCGGACCGCTATACCACCTGCCCTCGGGAATAAGTACAATACCACCTCCGTTACTGCTGCACGTATCAATAGCCGAATTTATTGCATTGTGGTTAAGAAAAGCAGGATCATCATTTTTGGCACCAAAGTCAGTAATATCGTAGATTGTTTCGCTAAACTCAGGGATGCTTATCTGGTCAAGGATTTCCGGGTAGAGACTATCCCATGCAGATATGTTTCTTTCTGAGCAAGAATTAATAAACAATATTAAGGTTAGCAGTATAGGTAAAGATCTGCCCCTTGTTTTCATAGTAAAAATTTTTCATTCTATAAAAAATAAAGTAAATAAAAATTTCCTTAACTCTGAAAACGTATTATGCTCACATTAACATTTTTAATCATTCATGTTTGTGTATGAAAAATATGGGGCTTATATCTTCATTGTCCTATTGTTTTTAATTTCTGATCTAGAAAGAGAATCCAACAGTAAAGTATAATTGTTCTTTGTCGGGATTAAGTATTACCTGGCCCGTCACCGGGATGGATAACTTTTCAGTTACTTCTATTGATTTAGTAGTACCTATTCCCAGATTACAAAAATTGAACTCACCATCAGTGGTATGCCATCCGTTACCTGCTCCTGCGAAGAGATCAAATGAGCCGAATGAGTAAGCGGCCTGAAAATAGAGATCATTGCCTGCTGATCCGGCGCCTCCGGCTTCATTCAGAATATAGTTAGCGCCAAGACTTAATCCACCGATACTGTAAGAACCATTAATTTCAAAAGCATGATTCCCGTCTTCAACAGAGGCATCAAAAAAAGATGAGCCGGGATAATAATAATCTGTTAGTCCGAGACTTAGTCCGAACGGAAAAGAGTATGAAATATACGGATCTGCTTCAGCATAACCATGAAAATCAAAAGACCCCCAGACTCCTACTGTCAATCCTCCTTTAACGAATTCTATAGAGGGTTGAATATGTGGTCCGGTACCGAAACGGGATCCTCTCCATAAGTAATTGGTATAAAAGTCTGCAGATATATTGAAAGGGGAATTATTTTCTGATTGTTGTGCTACAGCTTTTCCGGAAGAAATTAAACTTAATAATATTATTCCCGCCAAAATTTTAAATGGATTTTTCATGATCTGTATTTTTAATTAGTAAAATTTTCAGCATAAAAATACAAAAAATTTAAATATGCCTTATAAAAAAGGGGGTGTATATGTAAAAAAATTAAAAAAAATAAAATAAACCCCTTAAAATAAAGGGAGCAGAGTGGTAAATAAGTATAAAAAACAAAAATACCCCCATTTATAATGGGGGTACATATTAAATTTACATTTTATTGTATGAAGAAAAAAATAGGGGAACGAGATTCCGTTGGCTTAATTTAGCAGTAGTGATTATTTGTTCTCTTGTACATCTTCATACAGATCGCAGACTCCGTTCTTATTTTCATCAACGAAGTATCTTCCACCGGGAGCCAGACCACGGCCCTGGCCCGGTCCAAATCCACGACCCTGACCTCTGGCGATTCCACGGCCCTGGCCAGGGGCCATACCTCTTCTGTAACCCATTCCGGGTCCATATCCCATAGCAGGTCCATTACCCATTCCACGCCTGTTCATGAAAAATCTGCCACCTTGTTCGGCGTAATAGTTTATACCGTTATTATTAGCATCAACAAAGGTTCTGTTGGCAGCTTGTGTTTCACTTTGTTGTTCAGGAGATTTGTCCTGGGCAACAGCCATCGTTGTAAAAGCCATCAAGGCTAACACTGTAAAGAAAATTTTTGCTTTCATAGTCATAAAAATTAATTATTATTAAAATTATTAAATCCTCTTCCCTGTCCTCTTCCATATTGACCTCTTTGCCGGCCATACTGTCCTGGTGCGGCATCTATTGTAAATAATCCTCCGAATAATGATTCCAGTTTTTGTCTTTGTTGTTCATCACAGATATTTTTAATATCCAGATAGTAACTATAAGTTATTTTCTTGAGTTCTGAATGCAGATATCCTATCGAATCTGAAAGTCTGTTAAGGAGTGCAGTATCACTTTTTAAGGCAGACATTTCCTCTAACATCTGTTGACGGATATTGATCAGTTCCAGATTAATATCTCTGACCTCTTGCCGGAATTGTATGTTATGTTCATTGAATATGATCATTTGGTCTCTGTTTAGATTAAGCTGATCGCGGAAATATCTCTGGCTGAATCTCATAGACCTGTTTCCTGCCTGAACTTCAATAGGTTCCTGCACAGTTATTTCTTCAGCAGTTTTCTGGCGGTTATATATGACAGTAGCGATTGTGGCAATATTCATTACTGCCAGGAAGCTAATTGCCCATATCATCCATTTATATTTATCTTCCGGTCTCATCGTATATTTGCTGTTCGGTTGAAAGTATATCAATTGATTCCAGTGCAGCATCATCAATCATGGTAAGCTCGGCCGGAATCATGTTTGCATTGTAATTTTGAAAAGAGAGATTTCCTATCATGACACCAAAGAAAATAGCAGCAGCCAGAGAAAGGGTTATCAGTGCAGGTCTCAGGATATTTATTACCCTCTGAGAGTGATGTACCGGATCTTCAATATTCTCGATACGGGCCATTATCCGGGTGCTGAGAAAAGGATTAGGTTCAGTATTCTTTTCGGAATCGATAATTCTGTCTGCCAGAATCTGAGCATTGTATAAATGGCTGCATTCATCGCATGTTTTGAGGTGAACCTTTATTTCAGTCTCAAGAGCTGATGACAATGAGCCTTTTATATATGCATCCAGATTATTTTGACACAAACTGCAATTCATTTCAATTGGTTTTTTACTGTTTAGAAACATATTCTGATTTTTTCCTGCGCCTGAATTTGATTATTTTTACAATAAAGCAAAAATAGTTATCTCCTTAGTGCTGATTAATAAATAAAAATATACCAGAAATATAATGCAGGAATTTGAAGAATTAAAAAATGCGATATTACATTGTACAAAATGTGAATTAGCTAAAACACGTCAGCATGTTATCTTTGGGGAGGGGAATATGAAGGCTCATGTATTGATTATTGGAGAGGCCCCGGGCAGAGATGAAGATATTCAGGGAAGACCTTTTGTTGGTCTGTCGGGGCAGTTACTGGATAAGATACTTGCAGCCTGCGGGTTTAGCAGAAATCAGCAGTTATTCATAAATAATATTGTAAAATGCAGACCTCCAGGCAACAGGACACCATCACCCGCTGAAGCATCGGTATGTATGCCATGGTTATTGAAACAAATTGATCTTATTGACCCGAAGATATTGATTTTACTTGGAGCTACAGCACTGAAATATATGGCAGGGAGTGATTACAAAATTACTCGCGACCATGGGAAATGGATCAATGTACAAAACAGGCCGGCCATACCGGTCTATCATCCTGCAGCACTTCTCCGTAATCCCTCACTTAAAAGAGATGCCTGGGAGGATTGTAAGAGGATCATTGATAAATATTGTGAAATAGTGGACCCTGAACACTATTCACCTCATTATAAACCGCGACGAAATACTCAATTGTAAGATTTTTGAATATGCAGGTTTATTGAATCAAAAATATTTTTTATCTCATTGGTATCAGGGAGGGCTTTTCTTAATAATTCTATATAGCCTCTTTCTTTAATAAATTCAACAGTAGGACGAAAGTTAAGATCATATATCCATCCTGCTTGTAGTAACTTCATATCATTAAGGTTTTTAACATATTTTGAATCAACTATAGTCCCGGCCAAAAGCATATCATATATTTCTTTTGATATTCCCGGTGTATCAGGAAGTCCCAGTTCCAGTACAGAATTATGCTGCAGATCATTCCGCAGGTAATATGATGTTACCACCCTGTATATGTCCAGTTTATCAGCATCCCTCACAAGTCTGGAATAGAAGAGGCATCCGTCTGTCTCATTTTCCGGAACAAAAGCTTTATTATGATTTTTCACAGAGCAAAAAACGATCTCTTTTAGAGTGTCATCCAGACTGTCCAGAACATTATATTTCTTCAGGATCCTGATACCCAATTCAGCATGATCCTCAGACTTTCTGTCAGAAAAGGTTTTATATCTGTCATACTGCTCAAACCTTCCAAGATCATGGAACAAAGCAATTATTTCAGCCAGATTAAGTTCGTTTTTATCCAACCCCAATTGAGTTCCAATAGATATTATTTCCTTTTTAACCCTGCCGGTATGTTCAATCTTTAAATTTATGTTTTGCTGTAATTCCTTGCACTGGTATCTGAAAGCACTTACGTAATCAGAAAACCAGCTTTCCAGATCATTCACTGTTTTTTTTTCCAGCCGGATTTTCATACTAAGAATTATATATTGTTTCAATGTCTTTTAAAGAAAATACGATTCTGCAAAATTCATATAATATTTACACCATAAAAAATTATATCAGGTAAAATCTCCCTGACCTGAGATATATGTTTTTATAACCAGGTCTTTTACTGAGGATAGTTTTATCTGTTATTTTTTTCAAAGATAAATTTTTTACATCAATATGAACATATGTTCACTTTATTTATTATATTTGTATTATGATATCATAATTAGGAACTGATAAAATTATGACATCATGTATAAAATGAATAATTAATTGTAAAATAAAAAAAAAGAAATTATGCCAGCAGGAGATCGTAGCGGACCTCTGGGACAGGGTCCCGGAACCGGAAGAGCATTTGGATATTGTTACGGATTTGATTCTCCGGGGTACACAAAAGGCTCCGGGAGAGGAATGGGAAGAGGATTTGGAAATGGAAGAGGTATGGGCTGGGGCAGAGGCTTCGGTCGTGGATGGGGTTATAATCCTTCCTTTCGCCAGCCAGCTTATATGCCGCGTAATCAATGGACACCGGAGATGAGCCGGGAGGAGGAGATGAAGTTCCTCAAATCAGAAGCAGATGCCCTGAAACGTTCTCAGAATGAGATCGGGAAAAGGCTTGAAGAATTGGAGAAGAAAGAATAGTTTTTAAAGGTTTCTTTGGTTACTTGTTATTATACAATAACAGATGTTTAGATGATTGCGGCAATTTACTGCTCTGAAGAGGAGTAAAATTATCGCAATCTATTTTTCTGTGTAGTCAATTCTCCAATGGTCTTTCTTACATCAGACATGGTAAAAGGATATCTCTTTCTGAGCCATGACAACCTTTCTGATGAAAGGTTAGCAGGAATACCAAGCTTATCTGCAATTGAATTTGCAGAAATACTGTATCTTTCAGCTATTTCGTTGAGAGTATTATAGCCGAAGACCTCATATTGATCATATTCAGGACCATGATGTATTGTTCCTTCGGATGATAAAACTACAGATCTTGATTCCGGATCTTCAGAGGGGTTAACATCAAGGGAAATTTCATTTTGAGAAACATTTGAAAAAGTTACATGCTCAGTTACATCTGTAGCATTGCTTTGTGATGATTCAGGGAAATAAAAATTCCGGTTTCTGTATTCCGGCTCAAAAGGAACAGTATCGGGTTTCAGTAAAAATGGAGAAATAAGAGCAAAGAGCGTGAGAAATACCAGCATAACAGCTATAAATGACCTTGTAAAAGGTGAAGGGAAAAGACATTTATATATTGAAAGGATACAACGCCAGTGGAAAACAATATGCAGAACCAAAAGAACCAAAAATATAATGCTCACTATTAAATGTATTGACCCCCACTGATGTCTTGTTAAACCCAGAAATTCCAGATCAACATAAGGACCGTACTTTACATTTCTTACTTCACCACTGACAACCACATATTTTATAAGAAAACCTATGCCTGCCATAGCAAGAAGAAGAATGAACATAATAATATCTATACTAAGATTCAATTTTGATCTAAAACTACCGCTAAGTTTCATGTTTGATTCGTGTTATATTATATTCCTTTCAAAATAAATGAACATATGTTCGTTTTCCAAATACCATGATATTTTTTTGAATCAGAATGTATCGAATTATTGATCGCTGTATGATACAAATTTTTGCATAACATTATCCGAATATGTTTTTGAAATGGGGATATCAATAATTTCAGGATGGTCCAGCTGTAATTTAAGTCCGTCCTTATCTTTCCGGATAACTTTAACTTTTTCAAAATTAACCATATATGATCTATGGCAGCGAAGGATGGAAGTACCAGTTAAATTTTCTTCCATTCGCTTCATTGTAGCACGGAGAAGGTATTTTGAAATAACTCCTTTATTAAGATAATAGATAGTAATATAATTCTCGCTTGCTTCCAGGTAGAGCAGCCGGTCTCTCTTGACGGAAAATCTGAGTACAGATTTTTCATCATAGAAGGGAATCATATCCGGTGTAGTATCCTGAACACGCTGAGTGTCTGAAAACAATTCTATTTGTTCCTTTTTTTCTTTCCATGAAAGGTAAAGCCAGGCTACTGAATATGGAAGAAGTAAAACCAGCGCAGTATTACGCGCTGACATTTTAACCAGAACAATTAATTCTCTTGTATCATTCAGAAAAATCTTTTGAAACATTGAATAAAAAAGAGCCATGGCAAATATTTCAGCTGTTATCCACAGGAGAAAGTGAGTCAGGTTTATAGTATACTTTTTGGATAACTGGTACATAATTATCCTGCTTATAACAACAACCATAACACCGGTAAGAATAACAAGACTTGAAAATGTAAGAAACTGTATTCTTGTAAGGTTAAACCATTTATCAGCACCGAAAGGAGAATAAATATTAATGAAAATAAGAGCAAAGAGAGCTGTGAAGAGAATCAGGTTCACAATATTTCTCTTTTCAATAAGATATGAAGGAACAGGTTTTTGAAAATCCGGCATTATCGTGACTTTTTCTCATACAAAAATAGGATTTTTATTTATCACATTGATTTAAGGCTTATTTCACAGAAATAAAAATATGGTTATTCATCCCCAATGACCAGGATTCGTCACAGGCATTTGATTTTTATCCCACATCTCAGGTCTCAGACACATTTTTTTGTTTCCTTTTTTTTCTGTGAATTCCTTTGTTGAGATTATGAGTTACAGTAGCAGCCATAAAAAATTAGTTTCACTATTCGATCACAGTATTAATGAAATATCCATACCCGGGTCAGACATCAGAATAGCCAATTCCAGTTTTATTTCTGACAGCATTTCAGCCGGTTATTACAGCGGAGAAGATCGTTCAATAACAGAAAACATTACTTTTTCTTATCCTGTTTTTGTGCCGGCTGATAAAAATTCTGCAAAAGTGATACTTCTTCTGCATGGACTTAATGAAAGAAACTGGAGCAAGTATCTTACCTGGGCTTACAGACTGGCCTCGGAAACGGGTCAATATGTTATCCTGTTCCCTATTTCCTTTCATGTCAACAGGTCACCGCTATCCTGGAGAGATCCAAGATCAATGCTTGATTCTTTCAGAAGAAAAAAAGGTTTAAAAGGAAATATCCCGAATTCCAGTTTCGCTAATATTACTCTGAGTGACCGGCTTAGTGATGATCCAAGACGGTTTCTAAAATCCGGTTATCAGACTCTTTTTGATTTAGTAAAACTGATTACCATGATAAAGAACGGGAAACATGAAATTGTTCCCGCAGGAAGTACTGTGAACATATTTGCTTACTCGATAGGTGCTTTTCTGGCTCAGATAATGATGATGGCTGATCCCGGAGGACTTCTTTCAGAATCAAGGATGTTTATGTTTTGTGGTGGATCTGTTTTCAGTAATATGCGTGGTGAGTCGAAATTCATTATGGATAAAAACGCTTTTGACCTGGTTTATCGTTATTATCTGAAATATTTTGAAACGGAATTGAAGAAGAAGAAATCGGTAATTGATCATCTGGTGAACAGTAGTGCAGGGATGTCATTCAGATCCATGATAGATTACAGTCGTTTTAGAACTTTTAGAGAGAAAGCCCTTTCAAATATAGGAGAAAGGATCTATTCCATCGGGCTGGCAAAAGATAAGGTTATCCCTTCTGATGGGATCGTAAAAACTCTGAAGGGTTTTTGTAATGTTGAAGTCTGGGATTTCCCACATTACTATATTCATGAGAACCCTTTCCCCTTATCAGAGAATATATCAAAAACTGAAGTTGACAATAGTTTTGAAAGGGTGTTCAGGGTGGCCACCGGTTTTCTTAAGTAATAAGAATACTAAAAGACTTTCAGGAAATGACAGTTTACCTTAAAAACTGGTACTTAAAAGAGAAAAGTCAGGATCATTCAGTGATCTTTTCTGCCGCTTGTCAATAATGTCCTTAGATTGTTTTTTGCCCGTTGTAAAAGAGATTCCACAGCTCCTTCCGTTGTATTCATTATTTCAGCAATTTCTTTTTGTGGAAGTCCGTCATACCTGCTGAGTACAAGAGCTGTTTTCTGTTTGTCCGGCAGAGAATCAACAGCTTTCCCGAGCCATTCGCGATGTTCACGGGTTATCATTATTTTTTCCGGATCCTCATTGTCTGAAAATATTGAAATATTTTCTACCGATCCTGCAGTGTCATGTCTTTCATCGCGGGACTTAAAAAATGATTTCAAAGGAGATCTGTTTATTTTATTCAATGACGCATTGATAGCAATACGGTACAGCCAGGTAGAAAAGGCAGCATTACCTTTAAACTGTGACAGTGATTGATAGACCCGGATAAATATTTCCTGTGTAAGATCTTCAGCGTCTTCTTTGTTGTGAACAAATCCAATACAGGTCCTGAATACCATATTCTGATATTTTTCCACAAGCAGACGAAATTTTTCACTGTCTCCTTTAAGGATGAGCTGTATTATTTCTTTTTCATTCATATTGCATGAATGTAAAAATAAACAAAACGAGGTTATTTATCCATCGCAGTATTAATATCCTGAAGAAAAATATTCATAGCATTCCCTCTCTGTAGAGGTATATATTAAAGAATATCAAACAGATGCTTATTTAGAAACAGTCTAAAAAACCACTTGGATTTGTTAACAAAGAAAATGAAACTTAAATTTGCACACCTTTAAAAATATAAGGAATGAAACCGGTAGAACAAAGAGAATTATATGATTACGTCATGGATATGTAACTAAGAAAGACTATATTGTTATACAGAAAGGGAACTATATAGTTCTCTTTTTATTTTTTATTTAATTAATATTTTAATCATGAGAACAATACGCCAAAATGCTGAAAAAGTGCTTGAGGGAAACATGAATTTTGCAAATGACCAGATGAAAGTCAGTTCACAGGGGAAAAATGAAAAAGATAATGAATTGTTTACTCTTCGTTCTTTTGCAGAGAGTGAAGCAAAATCAAACCCCAATTTTTTCCGTTGGCTATTCAACGATTACAGCATTGAATATAATGGTACAAATATGACTGACGCTCAGAAGGCGGAGTATAAAGACTGGTTGAAGAGCCTGTAAAAAAGTCTTTTTCATGGGTATTGAAACGGGGTGCTGTTAGTATTCAGATTTTATAGACAGAGATGTATTCTTTCTTCAGAAAACGAGTCCTGTGAGCCAGCCCCATATTATATAACGGAGTAATTTACCGGCAAACATTGCGCTGGCAGTAATAATAATATTTGAGCGCAGAAGGCCCAGTCCGACAGCAAAAACATCTCCCACTAATGGCATCCAGCTAAGAAATGCAAATATAGCACCTCTCTTATACAAACGGTCATGCCATTTTTCAATAGTAACACGTTTTATTCTCAGGTATTTCTCAATCCACACCCATTTACCCATGTATCCGATGGCATAACTGCTCATTCCACCAACCCAGTTGCCGGCAGAAGCCACGAGAACAGCAGCATAAGGATCTGTTCCTTTTACGATAAGAAAACTGAGCATAGCTTCGGAACTGAATGGGATGACAGTAGCCGACAGAAAACTGGCGAGGAATAAGCCCCAGAGAGTATAGTCAAACAGTCCTTCCATTAATCTGGTGATAATTCTGAATGCGAACTTAAATAAAATATGTATATAACAGGATTTCCTGTCCCCAGGATCACGAAATGACAAAAATATTCAAAGAGAGTATCAGGATTCCATTATCATTTTCTTCTCCAGGAGGGCATTGATATAATTGTAGATGGCTTTGAGATATTCGATTTTTATCTGTTTATAGGAAATTTCTGCATTATTCAGATCAGATGGAAGAATTCGGCCTTGCTCAAATAAGCTGAAGGAAGAATTCAGATTTTCCTGTGCCAGTTCGAGATTTGATTCCTGAAGATTCATTTCCTTTTTATAGAATGAGATATTATCAGAAACCCTCCGGATATCCAGTTCCTTTTTATTGAGAGCTGCATTAAATTCTTCAAGGTTTGCTTCCAACTGATAGTTTTGCTGTGCAATTTTCCTGGTCCGGCTGATCCCTTCGGTAATAGGTATTTGCACAGAAACATTAATATTGCTGTTACCAAACCATAAATTTTTGTTTCCCGGATTAAACTGATTGCTGTAGTAATCGCTGACTAATATTCCGTTAAGGGAAATAACAGGCAAAAATCCTGCTTTAACATTTTTGAGTCTTATTTTGTCAATATTATTTATTGCGTTATATCTGAGATGTGTCAGCGAGTGAGATGGTTCTACCGACTCATATTCAAGGCTGTCCAGCCGTTTCATAAGTATACCGGGGGAATCGGTTAAGAGCAGTTCTGTATATTCCTGTTCAGTATAACCCATCCAGTAAAGGAGAGTTTTATAGGATGCGGATAAAATCCTGACAGCTTCATTGTACCGGCTTAAGGCACCTGAATGATTGAAGATTGCCTGATTAAGATCGGTTTGTTTGATCATTCCGGCCTCATATTGCAGATACGATTCTGCCAGAAAACGGTTACTGTTAATGGTATCTTCTTCTGCAAACATCACTTGTTCTCTGGCCAGAAGACAATCAGTGTAAGCCATTCCGGCAGCATTGATAAGCTCGGCTTCAGATATTTTTCTTTCAACATCAATAAGCTCAACTGATGCCCTCTGTTCTTTTATTTTACCCGATACCTCAGGATCAAATATTATGAAGGATCCATATAATCCTATGCCAGATGACCAGTTTGTACCGAATTTTATCGGTGTCAGTTCATCAGACGGAAGATCAGGATTAAACTGACCTATTGGCACCAGTGTGGAGGGGATTATCAGATTACGTTGAATGTCATACCTGCTGTAGATCTGAGGCACTCTCTGAAGCTGTGTTTCTTTGAGTTGTTCCTGTGCAATGAGATAATCAAGGTTTTTTATTTTATACTCAGGATTATTCTGTAAAGCATAGGAAACTGCCTGATCGAAAGAAAGTGATAACTGTTTATCTGAAATCTGTGGAAATATGAATTGCTGGTTTGAAAAAACGATTATGAAGATTGTAACAAGATATCTGTTATTCATGACTGTATTGTTAATTTCTGAATACCGATGCCGGCTCAACATTTTTTAAAGTCCTTATTGAAAAAAATACAGCGCTTCCGCCGGAAATTATCAATGTAATGAGAAATAGTCCGACCAGTAAAGCTGGCGACAGACTGAAAATCAATCCTCCTTTTGCGACACCTGACCGGAAGCCTTCCAGAAGCATCCATGCCAGGAGAAATCCTGTTGATGCAGAAATAAAAGATTGAATTAAAATAAGTTTTGTTATATACTGATTGGTAGCTCCTATTGCTTTCAGGGTTCCATAATCCCTTATCCTGTCAATAGCTGCAGAATAGAGTGTGAGTCCTATTATGAAAAAACCGCTTATTATGGCAAATATGACCAGAGAGCCAATGCTTGTTCCAATATTGGAGCTGGAAACAACAAAACGGATAGTTGATTTTTTAAGATCATTTGTAACCCAGGCCCTTACAGAGGGGAAAGTTTTATTTATGCTGTTACACACTTCTTCAGGAGTGTATCCGTCTTTGATACTTACATTTATGGCATTTACTTTGTCTTGCGGGTAATTAGCGTAGAATCTTGCTTTTGTGACTGTGGTATATATATAAGACCCTCCAAAGCCCCGTGCATCAATTGTTTGCAATCTGATAAAAGCCCTTTTGCCGTTTAATTCCAGTTCTGTTCCTAAGTCGGTGGTATTGGAGAATGTTGATGCATCGTAATAATCGGCTGAGATAGAATATTCCAATACAAGATCAGACAATTTGCCTTCAGCTATTTTCCCTGTATTCGGGCCTGCTGAGAAATGTGGTGGTTCACTGCCAATAAGAGTTACGGGTACTGTTTTTCCACTTGAAAAAGTAGCTATTGCCCCTGCAACAATAACAGGATATGAATTTTTAACTCCTTCAACACTCCTTACTTCCCTTACAAGGCTCTCATCAAGCCTGGCCAGTTCGTTCACATTTATGGTTATCTTATCGACGATCCATATCTGAGCTGTATCAGTATCGGAATTATCTATCAGACCTCCCATCAGTCTGGTCAGAAATGTAAGTATCCCAACTTGCTGCCCTATTAAGAAAGTACATATTACAATACCAATAATGACACCAATAGTTTTAGGCTTATCATACTTAAGAAATTTATAGGCCGTTTTGATCATGATTAAGGCTTATCCGTTAACAGAAATGATGCATTCAACCTGCAGATTATAAAGAAGATCTGTGTCTTCATCAAGTATTATCCAAATCTCCCTCACCCTTCTGTCTTCTTTATCTCCCGGAAGTTCTGAAAAGAGCGACTTTCTTTTGAGGGAAGGGGCAGCCCTTATAACCTTTCCGGTAGCTATTATATCATTGGAGCCAACAAGAGTTATTTTTGCCGTCTGTCCTTTTTTAATATAATCTGCAAACATTTCATCTATCTCACATCTTGCAATGAGCTTTCCATCAGGAGCAAAATCACAATACTCTGCAAGTGGACTGAGAGAACTGCCTGTTGTAACCTTCATGTTCAGAATGATGCCGTCAACGGGAGCCTTCAATGTCTTATGATCAAGTTCTGCCTTTGCCAGATGCTCTTCTTTTCTCAGTTCATCAAGCTTCGACTCACTGGTCTTCATGTTATACTTATTCCTGGCAAGCTCTATCTCTGACAGGCTGACTTCTGTTACAAGATCTTCCAGGTTTTTCGCAGTTTCTGCACCATTCTGGTATAGAGAGCGACTGCTTTCAAGAAGAAGTGTATTACTGGCAAGTTTCACTTCGCTTTCCTTTATAGTGCAACTGTCAAGACTAATCTGAATTTGCATGGTTCTTATTCTGGATCTCAAAATATCAAGATTAGCTTTTTCTGTAACGTCATCAAGAATAATTATTGTTTCTCCCTTTTTTACCCTGTCACCGTCAAATTTAAAAACATTGGTAATTAGGCCTCCGCTTGCCGAGGCAAGCGACATAATCCTGTTCTCAGGTTCTATCCTGCCTGTTCCGACAACTTCTTTCACAAGTACATTTTCTGAAGTATTATGATCAGAATCAGCAACAGGATCCGGAAAATCTTCCTTATTGCCCGAACAGGAAAACAAAACCGAAAAAACCAGTAGAAAAAAAAATAAATTTTTCAATGTCATGGTGATTAAATTATTACGGCATTTTGAATAAAGGATGATACATTTTCATTATTACTGTAATTACAAATATTGAGTTATTCTGAAAATTTTAGGTAAATATTTCTTCTTCCGGCGGGGTGTCTGAAACAAAACCATTATTGACATATAAAATACGGTCAGCAAATTGTTTAAGGCGGTTATCGTGAGTCACAACAGCTATTGATTTTCCCACAGAGACCAATGATTTAAGTTCCTGCATAACTATTGACACACTCTTTGTGTCAAGAGCTGCTGTTGGTTCATCGCAAAGGATAAGCGAAGGTTCTGTTACCAGGGCTCTGGCTATAGCAATACGCTGCTGCTGTCCTCCGCTGAGTTCTCTTGGAAGGTTTTTTTGTTTATCCGTCATATTTACTTTTTCCAGAGCTTCGAGAGCTTTCTCACGAGCTTTGCTTTCAGGTAACCTTAATAATCTGAGGGGCATTATTACATTTTCAATTGCATTTAACGGGGCAATAAGATTGAAACTCTGGAAAACAAAACCTATGTTTCTAAGTCTTAAATTGGCCAGTTCAACTTCATTGAGGAGATTGACGTGATTTCCATTGACCCAGATATCCCCCGTAGTAGGATAAATTACGCAACCCAGAAGAGAAAGAAGTGTGGTTTTACCGGAACCGGAAGGACCTATTATTAATGTCAGTTCATTAGGTTTCAGCATAACTGTTGACGGCTGCAGGGCAGTAACTGATGTATCTCCTGTTTTATATATCTTACTCGTATTTTCAAGCGCAGCAATGCAGCTTTCACAAAAATGTTCCTTGTTCATTTCTTTTTGCTTGTAAGATGCCATAGACCGCAAACAGGACATTTATATGCATATAATTCTCTTGTTCTCCTGTGCTCTTTAATAAACCTGATCATATCCTGAGCCTCTTCTTCTGTGTTATAAATCTTTTTATTACATGGCGGGGTAACAGGTTCCGGTCTGACAGTATTCAATGCCTTATGATTCATACTTTATAATACCGTGAAATTGTTTTAAGAAAATGCTTTTTCTAAAGTAGCTCTATCTTATAATTTGAAACTATAAATATATAATATTTGGATTCATCAAATGCTTTGATACATCATCATAACATTATAAATATTATAAAGTTCAGATAATTATTTGTCTTTAGGAGAATAGAACTTATTATAAGATAGTAATCGGGAATATTCATAAAAACCTTCGTACCTCCTGTTTCTTGCAGATAATAGTCAGAAAAATTATTAGCAGAGAATATTTCTTTTTTAATTAATTTTATATCTTTCTGTAGTATAAAATATTACAGAACTGAGTGGGAGAACAGGACAGAAAAAGGAACAGTATGAATTATATACATTTCATAACAAATTCACAATTGTACAAAGACGTAACAGAATCTGTTGCAGATGCAAAATCTTTTGTTTGGATTGGGACGGCCGATATAAAGGATCTGCATGTTAAGCAGGGGGGAAGAGTCTTTTCATTTTTATCTGTTCTGGATAGTCTGGTGAAAAAGGGAGTAGCTATCCGACTTCTGCATGCAAAAGAGCCGGGAGCAAATTTCCGGAAGAGCTTTGATAAATATCCTTTGCTGTGGGATAATATTGAGAGACAGCTTTGTCCGCGGGTCCATTTCAAGCATATTATCATTGATGGGAAACTTGCTTATACAGGGTCTGCAAATCTGACCGGAGCAGGATTAGGTATGAAAGGGGATAATACCCGTAACTTTGAATCGGGAATTGTAACAACTGATAAAGAGCTGGTAAGTGCTGTAATGGATCAGTTTGATGAAGTATGGATGGGTAAATTCTGCAGGAATTGTAAGCGAAGAGATTATTGCGGCGATCCTATACTGTAACAGATATGGCATTGGACTTTTTTCAACAACTCAAAGGGATAATATGCAACCAAATAATACTGAATTATTACTATCAGATAATAAAATTGACAATTTCATGGGATCAACAGCAAGAGCTGCCGGTTATTCCCTGATTATATTCGGGTTAATCGGGACTTACTTTAAATGGACCGGTTTGATACTTGTAATTGCGGGTGCTTTTATGTCTTTTACGTATGAAGGGACAAGAATTGATTTTATTAAAAGAAGAATAAAAAGTTACACAGCTCTTTTTGGTATAATGAAATACGGTAAATGGCTACCTGTTGATAGTTTTACCAGTTTTAATATTTACAGATCGCGCCGCAGTTATACGACATACAGCAGAGCGAATATGACCCTGACAGAAAAAAACGATGATATCAGACTTGCTTTTCTTAATAAGGACAAATCCCGGAAAATAGTAATTAATAAGTATAAATCTTTCTCCAAAGCAAGGGACGAAATGACTCAATTGATCAAAGATTTACATCTTTCAGGACTAAATGAATCTCATGAAAAGATATAGTACAATCCTGTGAGCAGAATACACGGGAAACAATACCTATTTTAAATTGTTGGTATATTAAAATATATATGTATTCATTGTATAAAATATTCAATCCCGGATTGTTTCAGGGTTCATTGAGCGGCAAAAATTATATTGAATATGAAAAGAATGGCCAAATCCTTTATTCAGGTACAGGTGTCCGTGCCGGTTTTGAAGAAACAGCAGCTATTTACAGTTACTGGCAGGTTGCTTCGGGAAGCTGAGTTTTGAGGAGAAAAATTATTCCATAACAATTTCAATTAGCACTACAGAGAAGGGCTCCAGTTCAAGGGAAATATCTTTGGAAAAAGGCATTGAACTTTCCCGAGGTTTAATAGCATCAGGATTCTCTATTGCTGCTTTGTCATATAATCCGGCTTGTATGGTGAATATCTTAACACCGGCATTTTCAGTTATTGCCTGGCCTTGTAAACGTGCGAGTAGGGTATTTTTACAATTCTCGTAATTAACGGCTTTTATGATTATTCTTTTTCCGTCAGCTGATCCTGAGGCTATCGCATCGACTGTCCCGGGTTTCCAGTTTTCAGGTTTCATTTGAGAAATATCATCGAAAAACTGATTTCTTTCTTTTATATCACTGAAAGTACCTGATGCTGAGGCGAAAAATGTTTCAGCATAATGTTCACGGAATAAGCGTTCGACCACATATCCTCCTCCGGGGAACCATGAAACATGGTCATGATAAATAAAAGCTGTCCAGGTAGGATCATCGCTTGTATTGCGCATCAGGAGTGCGGGGCAGGTCATGGTGAGTTCTTTCCCGAGTTTCTCGTACATAATAAGGCTTCCGGCTGCGTGAAGTCCTGCTCTCCAGTCATAAGACCTGCAAAGACCCCATTCAAGAACAGCCAGTTCAATGTCGGGATGAGAGGATGTTCTTATGTAATCACGAAGCCTGATGAGGTAGTTCTCAATTCTTATGATACCTGACTGGAAGTTTTCACTTTCATATTCATAATTATGACATCCGAGAATATCAAAATTATCTCCGGCAATATCAATTACTATCTGGCTCCAGTTGAGATCATTGGATCTTTTCTGGCCACATGCCACTATTTTTAGGTCAGGATCAATTTTACGAAGTTCACGGCCATACAGATTTACACGCTGAGCATATTGTTCAGGAGAAAGATTATAATTCATGGGTTCATTGTCGATCTGGAAATATTTTACATTCCAGGGGTCAGGATGTCCGTGGGCAGCTCTCAGTTTACCATGTTCTGTGGTAACCGGGTCATTAAGATAATGTACCCATTCCATTGCATATCTGATATCTTCTTCTGTCGTACCGGGTGCCGGTAAAACAATCAAAGGTTCGGTGTTAAGTTGCCGGCATAACTCCAGGAACTCATGTGTCCCAAAACCATAATAATCAGCGTAACCACCCCAGTCAATGTTGGGATGATATACGCGTGATTTATAAGGACCGATACCATCTTTCCATTTGTAATTGGAAGCAAAGGACCCTCCGGGCCATCTTATAAAAGGGGCTTTCAGATCATCCAGAGCTTTTAGAAGATCCGGTCGGATACGGCCGTTCTTACGGATATCTTCTCTCATGAAGGATATGAAATCCACCATAACGGTGCCTGTTCCCTTTGTTTCAATTTCCAGGGATGCCTGGTGATCAGTTGTATTACATAAGAAGGAAAAGGGTACTTCTTTCCATCCTTTTCCCGGAACCCTGAGTGTAATTTCCTTTATAGCTCTGCCTGTATTATCTTTCAATCTCAGAATAAGACGGGGCGAACCTTCTGTAATATTTACCAATATTGAACCGTCATATGTAAACCCCTCTTCACAATAAATACGATCCTGTCTTATGCCAGCCGTGCTTCTTCTTGTTGTGAATTGAAGACTTTTTTCTCCGTTACCGGAATGTGCTGCTACAACTTCAACAGACTCTTTTTCTCCATATACTTTCCAGTATCTCTCAAAATCTTTTCCTTCAAATCCGTTTCCCTGAACCTGTTCGGCATAGAGTCCGTCAACCACAGAATGGTTGATATGTTCAAGAAAATGTCCGTATACTCCTTCACTGATCTTTCCAAGGGGCCTGTCGGTGTCGATAAGAAGAACAGACACCCCTCCGGTTTTTCTCAGATCAGACTGTGATTCCTGTGAGTGAACGTTTTGGTGTAAGAAAAAAAGAAAGACAGAATAAAGGAATATTGATCTCATAGAGGAAATGTATACAGATTTCATAGAAATTATAATTTTTAATAAAAATAACAAATAATATCTCCAGTGATGCAGGAGATATTATTTGTTTGCAGAATATATTATTAATTAAGGAAAATTCTCTATGTCAGAATTTTACTACTTCCCAGAATGCTTTTTTAGCTTGCATGTTTTCGTCGAAAAGCAGGGGGTATACTTTCATGCCACGTCTGTCCCTCCAGCTGTGCCGGTCTGTGACATTCCAGAAGGTTACACTGTTGATCACATCTTTATTTTCCCTGAATACATCAAAGATCATTTTGTAAAAATCAGTTTGTTGTTGTTCTCTGGCTGCGGTAAAACCTGTATCAATTGTATCAGCCCTTGATGAGTAAATAGAAACATCCAGTTCCGTTACCTGTATTTTCAGGCCCAGTGAGGCAAATTTTTCGATTGCTGCCCTGAGGTTCTCTTCTGTGGGATCACTTATGTTCCAGTGCCCCTGAAGACCTACGGCATGAACCGGTACTCCTTCATCAAGAAGATTTTTTAGCATTGTATACATCCTGTCCCTTTTTCCGGGATCAACGGTATTATAGTCATTATACACCAGCAGAGCATCAGGATCAGCTTCGTGAGCCCACTGGAATATTTTTGAGATATATTCCTCGCCACATATCTTTAACCACATTGTTTCCCTGTAAAGACCGGCAGAATCACTGTCCTGAATTACTTCATTCAAAACATCCCATGCATATATCTTTCCTTTATAACGTGATACTACGGTAGTAATATGATCTTTCAGCCTGGCCAGAGCTACTTCTTTTGAGACCTGATTGCCATTTTCATCCTGAAACATCCATGGAGCAGTCTGGTTATGCCAGCAAAGGGTATGACCCCTCACTTTCATTCCGTTGGCCTGGGCAAAATCCACAATCTTATCGGCATCATCCCAGTTATACCTTTCTTCTTCAGGATGTAGCGGTCCGGGCTTCATAACATTTTCAGCTGTGATACTGTTAAAATGTTTCTTTATTAATTCAGCTTCTTCTCCCTGAATATTATGAGGTCCTACAGCTACTCCAATGTCAAAATAACCCTGATAGAAATCTTTCAGACCTTTTGTAGAATCTATCTCGCCGGGCTTTTTACCACCGGTTCCACGGCAATTGGCAAGCAACATTATGCTTGCAGCAAATGATATCACCAGAAATGATCTGGTAAGGATTTTAATGGTCGATTGTCTGGTTTTCATACGGACAGGTTTTTTTGAGTTATAAATAAATTTACTTATATAGACTGTATAAGAGAAAAGAGTATACTACAAAAATACCAAAAAGATGACTAATAAAGGCATAAGAATTTCATTTTTTCCACGGAAAAGCCAGAAAATCAAGCAAATCGGCATGCCGGGGAATTTTCTAACAAGTGCCTGATTATTAGGACAAATACAAACGTTTTACTATTTTTACCAAATTAGCTGTAAATATATTCTTAGCATGGCATGGTTTAATCTTAAATCTTTTTTAAAATGAAAAAAACACTTGTACTCTATCTTCTGATACTTGTTTCCTGTTCAAGGGAGATGCCCGAGAAGGAAAACACTTATTGTAATCCTCTTGATCTTAATTACCGGTTTCAGTTCACAGAAGATATTTCTTACAGGGAAGCTGCTGACCCGGCTATGATCAGATATAAGGATAAGTATATTCTCTTTGCATCACATAGCGGAGGATACTGGATTTCAGATGATATGCTTACCTGGGAGTATCTGAAGATCAATTCTTTGCCTATTGAGGATTATGCACCTGATGCAATAACAATAAATGACACTGTTTTTTATATTGCCTCGGCAGGAGTAATAAAACCCTTTTATTATACTACTGATCCTCTAAGTGATAACTGGCAGGTTTATCCTGATACCCTTCCTTTTGATGTATGGGACCCTCATTTCTTTTTGGATGATGACGGACAAAGGTATCTTTACTGGGGATGTTCCAATGTTCAACCTATTTATGGGGTAAAACTCAATTCAAAAATGCAGGCTGTTACTGAACCGGAAGTCCTGATAAGACATAATCCTGAAGACAATGGATGGGAAGTACCCGGAGAAATGAACGAACTGGAAAGAAACGGATGGAATGAAGGGGCATGGATGACAAAGCATAATAACCGTTATTACCTGCAATATGCAGCCCCCGGGACTGAGTTTAAAACCTATGCCGACGGTGCTTATACCTCTGATTCACCACTGGGGCCATTTACTTATGAAACATACAGTCCGTATTCCTATAAACCTGATGGTTTTGCAGGAGGAGCAGGACACGGTTCAACATTCCAGGATAAATATGGTAATTACTGGCATATAGCAACAATGTCCATATCCATCCGTCATATGTTTGAACGTCGGCTTGGCCTTTTTCCTGTTGCTTTCGATGAGGATGGTGTAATGAGAACCTTTACAGCTTTTGGTGATTATCCTTCTGTTATTCCCGATCATAAAGTCGATTTTGAAAAAGAAGATCTTTTCAAAGGCTGGATGTTATTATCATACAATAAAAATGCTGAAGCTTCATCATCGCTTGAGGATTATCCTGAACAAAATGCTTTCGATGAAGATATCAGGACATGGTGGTCAGCTGTTTCAGGTGATGAGGGCGAATGGCTGAGTGTGGAGCTTGACAATAATTCAACTGTCAATGCAATCCAGATTAATTTTGCCGATAATGAATCAACCCTGAAACCAGGATCCGGAGATATTTATTACCAGTATAAAATTCTTGCATCAGATGATGGGGAAAAATGGGATGTAATTGTTGATAACAGTAACAACACCAAAGATGCTTGCCATGATTATATTGTACTTGATGATCCTGTCAGAACAAAATTTATCAGGATTGAGAATGTAAGAGTTCCGGATGGAAAATTCTCATTATATGATCTAAGGATATTCGGGTTAAGAGAGGGTCAGACACCGGCAGCCGTTGATGATATCACCGTTGTGCGCAATGAGCCGGATACAAGAAAGGCCGGGATAAAATGGGATTTTGACGAAACAGCCACTGGTTATATTGTAAATTATGGTATTGCACCGGATAAATTATATTCTTCAGTAATGGTATATGGAGCAAATGAAGTAACACTTACAGGACTGAACAGAGGGGTGAAATATTACTACAGTGTGGATGCCTTTAATGAATCAGGAATAACGAAAGGTATTAAAACAGTACAAAATTAGAAAATCAGGAGTGACCGGAGCATATAAAACCAACAAATATCGGGGCTTCAGTCACTCCATGTTTTTTATTCTCCTGTAATTATTACCGTTCTTCCTTTACGGGTTTTTATATCATATTCGAATATTTCTCTCAGATCTGGTTCTGATATTCCGGAATTAATAAGGGGTTTTTTGATTTCAGGTATTGTATAGAAAGGATTCGGATTATCTCCTTTTGCTTTTTTAAGCCTTTTACCTTTCAAGGGGTAATAGGATCTGATACGGCACTTATTTCCCAATGATGATTTTATTGTGGCTGATTTGATTTCTCCCTTTTCCCATTCGATATCAACTTCGAAACCACCTCTTGCTTTTAGACCTTTTACACTTCCTTTTTGCCAGGTATCAGGAAGGGCTGGCAGCAAATGTATTGCTCCGTCGTGACTTTGCAGCAACATTTCTGCAATACCTGAAGTGCAACCGAAATTACCATCAATCTGGAATGGAGGATGGGCATCAAAGAGATTGGGATAAGTACCTCCTCTCTGTCTTCTGCTGCCGGGCTGAATAGAAGGAGTGAGCTGGTCGGTTATCAGTTTGAAGGCGTGGTTGCCATCAAGGAGACGTGCCCACAGGTTCACTTTCCAGCCCATTGACCATCCTGTCGATTCATCACCTCTTGCAACGAGAGATGTGCGGGCTGCAGAAAACAGTTCGGGAGTTCTGTAGGGAGATATCTGGTTTGATGGATAAAGTCCGTACAGATGAGAAACGTGCCGGTGGTTATCTTTCTGGTTATCCCAGTCATGCATCCATTCCTGCAACTGACCCCAGCTCCCTGTCTGCATGGGCGGGAGGCGCCTGATTGCTTCTTCCAGTTTTAGAGTCAGTTCTTTGTCGGTATCAATAATTTCTGCAGCTTTTATAGTTCTTGTGAACAGATCAAAGACAAGCTGGTTATCCATTGTGGTGCCTGCTGATATAGCTTCTCCCGGATGAACAGAAGGGGCATTTTCAGGAGAGAGAGAAGGACTTACTACAAGCCACTTATGTTCAGGTTCCTCAACGAGGAAATCCAGAAAAAATAATGAAGCTTCTTTCGCCACAGGATATATCGATCTTAAAAAATTAACATCACCATTGTAGTCGTATTTATCGAAGAGATGCTGGGCAAGCCAGGCACCTCCCATAGGCCATTGTCCCCAGCTGGCACCATCGATCGGTCCTGTGAAACGCCAGATATCAGTGTTGTGATGTGCTACCCAGCCCTGTGCACCATACATATCCGATGCCGTTTGCCTTCCTGTCTGCGACAGATCGCGGACCATCTGAACAAGTGGTTCATTCATTTCAGTGAGATTGGTGATCTCGGAAGGCCAGTAGTTCATCTCTGTGTTGATGTTGATAGTGTATTTGCTGTCCCACGAAGGCGTCAGCTGGTCATTCCAGATCCCTTGCAGATTGGCTGGCTGACCCCCGGGTCGTGAAGATGAGATCAGAAGATAACGTCCAAACTGGAAGTAAAGTGATACTAATTGCGGATCGTTACTCTTTGCAAACTGTTCAAGGCGAATATCTGTCGGATTATTAACAGCATCAGTAATACCCAGGTCAAGGCTTACTCTGTTGAAATATTTCTGATAATCAACAACATGATCCTTAAATAACTGATCATAGTTCTTCTTCAGGGCATTTTGCAGGTAATTATTTACTCTTTCTCCGGCTTTTGCACTTAGATTGTTATAGTTTACAAAGTTTGTGGCCATGGAAACATATAGTGTTGCTGCATCAGCTTCTGATATGTTAAGGGCAGTATCTGTTGCGGAAACAGAACCTCCCGTTGTCAGAACTTTCACTTTAGTCATAAATTCAAGCAGGTTTCCTTTTACCTCCTCGAAATTATTCGTTCTTCCCGACATGACCAGCTCATCATTGCCGTTTGTGGTTATATCAACATCTGATGGTCTGTCGAGTGTTGCCTGAAAACTCACAGAGCCGGGTTTATCGGCAGAAATACTTATAACAAGGATCTGGTCCGGGAAAGAAGAAAAAACTCTGGTCTCATATTTAATACCGTCAATACTATACCTGCTTGACACAACTGCCTCTTTCAGATCAAGTTCCCGGTAATAATCCGAACAATTTTCGTGACCGGGGAAAAACAGTCTCAGGTTTCCCATCGTCTGGTAGGGCATACCATGGGAGATCTTACTGATAAATTTCTCATTGACAATATCATGAGCTTCTTTGTATTTACCTTCGAAGATCAGTCTTCTGACTTCAGAGAGTGCTTGCCTTGCCTCAGGATTATCATTGCGGTATGGTGAACCGGCCCATACTGTACTCTCATTAAGCTGAATGAGTTCCTTCGATGGATCTCCGTATACCATTGCACCCAGGCGTCCGTTTCCAACAGGCAACGCTTCTACCCACTGTTTGGCAGGTTGAGTATACCAGAGTTTTAGGTAAGTATCATTTTGCGCGGTAATATTTGTTATTACTGCAACAACAGATAACAAAGAGATAAGTATTTTTTTCATTTCAGCGCAGTTAATAGTATATCATTGAACATTTTTCCGACTCACATGAGCAATCCATTCCAATGGGTTGTGTTCACCAAGTTCCAGATGTATTTCTACAGGCTTATTCTCAGGTAAGTTTATTTCACAGTCTGCATTACCTTTCCTGAAGCTTTTGATAATTCCCGAAGGAGCAGAAATATCATCTATACCATAGCGGGCAATTAGTGTAATGTCCTGGTCTTTTAGAGATGTAATCGTTATGTCAGCTGTTCTCTCCTGCATATCCCATGACAGTTTATTGATCCTCGAAAAAGTGCGGGCCAGCATGCCGTTTATTGATCCTTTCACAAGAGTAGGGGGAAGAGCCGGAAGCAGCTCTATCACTCCCGGGCGTGAATACAGAAGCATCTCCATTATGATAGCGGGAATTCCGCCCTGTCCATCAGGTATAGGTATTCCATAAGGTTCACGGGAACACCTAAGAGCAGTGCTTACATAACCCTGTTCAAGCAACTGCCGTAAGTGTACGTCAACCAACAGGTTGTCTTTAAGACGTGCTCCGGCCAGAGCTCTGTGGCAGCGTGCATATGCAGCCAGAGTCTCCCCGGCAACAGCTGTTGACATGGTATCAAACGTTCTTCTCCGGTCAGCTATTTCTGCAGCCAGGGCCAGTTGAGGTGTGCTGTCAGGATCAATTTCATCGCCCGGCCAGACACCATAGAGATGAGACACATGTCTGTGACTGTAGTGTTCCCGCAATGAAGGCCAGGCCCATTCCTTCAGTGTGCCGTCAGCTTCGACAAGGTAAGGTGGCATCTTGTCCAGCATTGCCCTCCATTTTGTCACGTTGTCAGAGTCGCTGCCAAGTATCTCTGATGCCTGAATCAAATTGGTCAGTATTTCCCGGCATACTGCAATGTCCATGGTGGCATTGATAAGTACAGGACCGGATGGGTCCGTGTTATAGGGTATGTTCTCCGGTGAGATGGATGGTACAAAAATATAATTCCCGTCTTTGTCGGTGACAGTCAGAAAATCCTCATAGAACTGAGCCAGTTCTTTATAGGCTGGGACCACGCGATTACGCAAAAATTCCATATCTCCGGTAACCAGATAATAATCCCAGAACTGTCGTAATAACCAGCCTCCGGCAGAAATCCAGTAAGGCCAGATGCCGATGTCGGAGCTGGCGGTATAATAAAAATTGACACCGAATCCCTTATCCGGGAAAAGGGGATAAGAAGTACCCTTAAAACCAAAAATATTCCTGGCGTTGTTTCTGCAATCCGGAACTATTTCCTCCATCCATTTAAAGTAGGCTTCCATGCCTTCCCGCAGGTCGCCCTGCACAGCGCCTGCTGTCTGAAGATTAATAGTGGAGTTGATCCCTGCTGCTATAACAGGATAATTTCCACTGTTAAGGATGAACCAGTATCGTCCCATTTCAAAGACCTTCTCCAATAATGCCGGGGAATAATCCGGTCTCGATCTCTGGTCTGTAAGAAGTTCCTCAATTGCCATTCCATATTGAGAGTCGCCTCCTAAATCTATTGTGACGCGGTTTAAAATTTCCGACTGGATCTTTTCATGCCGTTGCAGCAACGCCCGATAATCAGGTGTTAGTTTTTCCACCTCTTCCTGCAGAGCTTTAACATTTTCCTCACGGAAGTCCGGGAAATATTCAATTCGTGTAAGCAACATTACTGAAGAAGCTTTCTCGATGACGAGAGTGTTTCCATTCATTCTGGCCGTACCACCGTTGGTAACAACTCTCGTCATTCCGGCGTAGCCACTGTTATCCACAGAGGGGTCAAGACGGCATTTGTAAATCAGGTCTTGCTCATTGAAATCCTGGCGGACCTCGCAAGCTTCCACACCTTTTGGGGCAAATTTTTTCTGATCAGCTGTCAACTGAACGAATGCTTTCATATCCGGGTCTGTGGTTCCAATTCCCCTTCGTGCTCCCCAGTCCATCCCGGATACCATTGTCCATGGTCCAGACTTTTCCAGGGAGATCCGGACATCCATTGTCTTACCTTCCGGGGCAGTGAGCCACTGAACAACTACATTGTCGGGACGGGAAGTAAAGGTTTGACGAACCCATTCGCCATCTTCATCAGTCCAGATAACTTTTATCTCGCTGTTCTCGAAATTAACTGTACGAAGGTAGTTTCTGACGGAAGTGGTATTAGGGAGATCGAGCTTCATCAGGAAGGCAGGAATAGTCAGATGTGGTTCGGTATCCGCTTTAACCGGGCTTTCATTCATGTACTGAAGAGCAAGAGCAAATGCTTCGCGGTTTTTTCCATCGAGTATCATTTGCCGCAATTGCGGAAAAATATCTGCTACGTTGGGTGCCTCCATTGGCTTTTCCCAGGGCATAAGCAGGCTTTCGTGATGGAAAAGTATTTGTTCTGAATATGGATCGCCCATCAACTCAATATTCATCTTCCCATTCCCGGATATAAGGGCCTCACTCACCAGCTTGCCGGGAGTAACGCTGCAAAAGCCTTTCCGGGGTACAACATTCGTCCTGATCCGTTTTTCCAGAGACATTGGTGAGATCGGATAGGGTCTTCCGATTTCCGGCAGATCAGGAAGGAATGAGTCTCCCTGAACACGGTTAAGATAGTCAGCCGGACGATTGTCCGCTGAAGGTATTCCTGTTTGCGGTGATTCCTGTTCTGTTACAGCCAGGATTGGCGATATTTCCATAGTACCCACCAGTCCGGCAGCGGCTGCACTTGTTTTGACAAATTTCCTGCGTTTCATTCGGTTATATATTATTTTGTTTTTTGCTTCTTGATCACACCCAGTTAATCCAATCCAGTGGGTTGCGCTTACCTGTTTCAAGATGAACCTCCACTGCTTTTTCTTCCGGCAAATGCAAAGTGCAGGCAGCTTCTCCGGGTTGAGGCTTAGTATCCAGGACTCCGGATGAAACGGAGATTCTTTCAATACCATAACGGGCAATTAAAGTCACATCCTGTTTTTTAATTGAGGTGACTGTAAAGTCCACTATACCTTCATTCATGTCCCAGGCCAGTTTATCCATTCTCGCACAAGTGCGCAGGAGCATTCCGTTAATAGATCCCCTGATCAGAGAAGGAGGAAGGGCAGGAAGAATCTCAATAACACCAGGACGTGAATAAGCCAGCATTTCCATCATGATAGCCGGAATACCACCTTGTGCATCAGCTATCCGCATGGCGGCGTAGGGGTCGTGAGGACAAATAAGTGTAGTGCCCACGAATCCCTGTTCAATCATCAGCCTTAACTGGCTGTCAACCATAAAACCGTCCTTTAGTCTTGCTGCAACCAAAGTTTTTTGGCAATGACTATGAGCAGCCAGACGCTCCGGTACACGTTTCCGGGCTGCTATGACCGCAGCTTTGGCTAGTTCAGGTGTGCGGTCCGGATCAATTTCATCGCCGGGCCATGCACCGTAGCATTGAGATATATGCCGGTGATTATAACGGTCTTCCAGATCAGGCCATGCCCATTCCTTAAGGGTTCCATCCGGATTTAGCAGATAGGGCGGTAGTTTGGCAAGCATAGTTTTCCATTTCGGCACATTTTCGGCTTCAATGCCCAGTAGCTCGCAAGCCTCCACCAGATTGGCCAGAACTTCGCGGCATACCGAAATGTCCATTGTGGCATTGATTACAGCCATGCAACCGGGATTCAGATTACCGGGATTGTTCTCCGGAGAAAATGATGGAACAAAAATATAATTGCCGTTTTTGTCTGTTACTGTCAGGAAGTCCTCGTAAAACAATGCCAGATCCTTATAAACGGGTACCATACGCCTGGCAAGAAAATCCAGGTCACCAGTAACAAGGTAGTGATCCCAGAACGGCCGTACAACCCAGCCACCTGCACTGATCCAGTAAGGATGAGGCCATATCTCCCCGGTATTATCAGCATAGTCGAACATGTTAAAAACCCCTGAATCTTTCGATGGTGCAATAGGATAATGGGTTCCACGCATACCGTAGATGTTCTTTGCATTGGTCCGGTAGTCATTGACAAGACTTTCAACCCAGTCGAAATAGGCCATTTCTCCTTCACAGTAATTACCTATACTAATTGGAGCGATCTGCAGATTAATATTGACATTGGTCAGGGCTGATACGCTTAAATATTTGCCACTTTGTAAGATGAACCAGTAGCGGCACATCTCGAAAAAGGTCTTGAGAAAAGCTCCTGAAAAACCTTTGCTGGAACGCTGATCAGACAGAAGTTCCTCTGAAGACAGACCATATTTTGAATCGTCCGCGAAATCTATTGTAATACGGTTAAGCATTTCAGACTGTACCTTACGTGCCCGCTCAAGAAGAACGGCATAGTCAGGAGTTAGTTTTTCCAGCGACTGCCGGACATTTTCAACATTTTCTTCGCTGTAGTCGGGGAAATATTCTATAC
Source organism: Bacteroidota bacterium (assembly GCA_012729475.1). GTDB lineage: Bacteria > Bacteroidota > Bacteroidia > Bacteroidales > VadinHA17 > LD21. Next base: position 1,355 of record JAAYDB010000037.1, on the reverse strand, counting down.
GTGTGAGAAGCATAACCGACGATGCATTCTCAATAACCAGGGTGTCTGCATCCATACTGGCTGAACCGCCATCACGTACCACACGGGTGATGTTGGCATAGCCTCTGTTATCAACGGAAGGATCCAGGAGGCCTTTGATAGTAAGACTCTGTTCGTTGAAATCAGTCTGGGTGTTATCTGATCCGCCGCTTGCTCCCTGTGCCCCTGCGCGGCTACGTATTCCGGCAAAATCCTGCCCTCCTCCGGTAGTGGGTCTTCCTGCTCCCTCCGACATTGTTATACGTGCATTCAATGACTTGTCGTCAGGAGCTGTCAGCCATTGTACAATAACATTATCAGGTCGTGAAGCAAAGATCCGGCGAACCCAGTCTCCTTTTTCATCTGTCCAGTGAATCTTAACCTCAGTACTTTCGAAATCAACTGTACGAAGGTAATTCCTGACTGATGCTGTTCCCGGAGACTCCAGAAGCATGGAAAATCTTCCTCCTCCAAATCCACCCCTCCCCCGGCTGACAGGGTTTTTTTGCCATTCGTTATAAGCTAATAAAATAGCTTCGTGGTATTTCCCGTCGAGCATCATCTCTCGTACCTTAGGGAAAACATTTGCTATTTTGGAAGTCTCTAAGGACTTATTTCGTGGTGCGAAAAGGCTTTCGTGGTTGAAAGGAATACGTTCGGTGTAGGGATTTCCTGTCAGCTCTATACTTACTGCTCCATTCCCGGAGATAAGGGCATCACCACCGGGTGCCAGACTGCAAAAACCCCGTTGCGGTACAATTTTCTGTCTGATCCGCTCTGCCAGTGGCATCGGTGAGACATTTACAGCGGATGAAGTATTAAATGCTCCCAGCAGGATTGATGGTTTAGGCAAAATCTTTTCCGACTTTACCTTTTGAAGATAGGAAGTGGAACGAATATCATTTGTTACCGTTCCGTAAATTCCGGATGATCTTCGGGAGGCTTTCTTACAAGATGTAAGAGGGATAAAAGTGCCGGGAATACTTACCAGTCCTGCTGCAACGGCACTATTTTTAAGAAATTTCCTTCTTTTCATAATTTTACTATGAGGATTTTAAGAACAAGATGAAAAATTTATGGAGGATAAACCAAAACTGTTTTATAATCAAATCAATAACAAATATATATGGCAGATTAATTATTTTGTTTTGCAACTATCTTATAACCATATAAGGCATAGTACAGGATGAAGAGAAAGAATGGGACAGGAGCAAAGAACCCAACTGACATACTGGTCTTGTCAGCAATAAATCCCATCAGGGGAGGGAAAACAGCACCACCGACAATAGCCATTACGATAAAAGATGAGGCCTTTTTTGTCTTTGGTCCCAGATCTT
>JAAYDB010000036.1 GCA_012729475.1 Bacteroidota bacterium | reverse complement strand
GCAGAGCTCAGGGCGCAGAGCTCAGGGCACAGGGCACAGGTTGCCTGGGTATCTTTTGCAGAAAGCAGAAAAAGAAAAGGGATACTGCTGTGAGTACCCCCTTCTTATTGTTTTACTAAACTTATTAAGATCCAGTGAGCTATCTGTTATTCTTCTGTTTTTGAGAAATCGATAGCTGCCAGTCTCTTATAGGAAGTATAGCGTCTTTTTGCATTTTCTTCCGCCACTTTGAAAAGAGTTTTTGCTTCCTCGGGGAAGGTCTTGATAAGTGCAGTGTATCTGACTTCGGAGTGAAGGAAATCCTGGAATTTACTCCAGTCAGGCTCTTTTGAGTCGAGGGTAAAAGGATTTTTCCCTTCGTCTTCCAGAAGAGGGTTGTATCTGAACAGGTGCCAGTAACCTGCTTCGACAGCAGCTTTTTCCTGTGCCTGTGTTTTCCCCATTCCAGCTCTCAGTCCGTGGTTAATACATGGAGAATAGGCTATTATCAGTGACGGTCCGGGATAAGCTTCAGCTTCTTTTATGGCTTTTAAGTACTGAGTGTTGCTGGCGCCCATAGCTACCTGAGCAACATATACATATCCATAAGTTATAGCCATCTGGCCAAGATCTTTCTTACGGATCTTTTTCCCTGAGGCAGCAAATTTAGCCACAGCTCCTACCGGAGTTGATTTGGAAGCCTGTCCTCCTGTATTTGAATAAACTTCGGTATCAAGTACTAGGATATTGATATCTTCACCTGAGGCAATAACATGGTCGAGACCTCCATAGCCAATATCGTAAGCCCATCCATCGCCACCGAAGACCCAGTGTGATTTTTTGACAAGGTATTGTTTAAGGCTGAGTATCTCTTTTGCCACATCTGATTTTTCTTTCTTACAGGCTTCAATAACCTTTTCAGAAGCGCTTCTTGAAGCTTCGGCATTATTCATATTTTCAAGCCATTCATCAAAAGCAGCTTTGGTTTCTGCACTTACTGAGCCCTTTGCTTCCTGCATTCTCTGGGCTATTCTCTCTCTCATCTTGTTTGAACCGATAGTCATACCGAAACCATATTCAGCGTTATCTTCAAAGAGGGAATTTGCCCATGCCGGACCATGACCGTTTTTGTTGTATGTATAAGGTGTATTTGGAGCAGAGCCGCCATAGATTGAAGAACAACCTGTAGCGTTGGATATAATCATTCTGTCGCCAAAGAGCTGGGTAATAGCTTTAATATAAGGTGTCTCACCACATCCTGCACATGCTCCTGAGAATTCGAACAGAGGTTGTGAGAACTGGCTGTTTTTAATATTAGTGAATTTGTCGACTACAGTATCTTTGTATCCTACTTTTTCATGCATATATGTCCAGCGTTCTCCTTCAGCCATCTGTGATTCGAAAGGTTTCATTATCAGTGCTTTGTTTTTGGAAGGACATATGTCTGCACAGTTGCCGCAACCGGTACAGTCGTACAGGCTTACCTGTATCCTGAATTTGTATTGCTTCAGTGCACCAGGTATACCCTGGATTGTTTCTGTTCCTTCGGGAGCATTGGCTTCCTCTTCTTCAGTAAGAAGGAAAGGACGTATGGCTGCATGGGGGCAGACATAGGCACACTGGTTACACTGGATACAGTTTTCAGACTGCCATTCAGGTACATGTACAGCTACACCCCGTTTTTCGTAGGCTGTTGTTCCAGCCGGGAATGTTCCGTCTACCCTGCCCACAAAAGCACTTACGGGAAGGTCGTCACCTCTCAGCATATTCATTGGTTCAGCAATATCGCGTATAAAATCAGGGATATCACGGTCATCTTTTTGTTTCTCAATTTTCAGTTCAGCCCATTCAGAAGGAATGTCAACCTTAATAACTTCACTTCCTTTTTCAACAGCGGCATAGTTCATTTTAACAATATCTTCACCTTTTTTACCATAGCTTTTCTGAATAGCTTTTTTCATTTCAGCTTCGGCTTTTTCGTAAGGAATGATATTTGCCAGTTTGAAGAAAGCAGCCTGCATAATAGTATTGGTCCTGCTGCCAAGACCTATTTCTTCTGCAATTTTTGTTGCATTGATGATGAAGAAATTGATATTATTTTCTGCAAGATATTTCTTCATGTGGTCGGGAAGTTTTGCTTTTGTCTCTTCTGTGTCCCATATAGAGTTCAAAAGGAAGATGCCTTCTTTTTTCAGACCTTTCAGCATATCGTATTTATCGAGATATGCTGATACATGGCATGCTACAAAGTCGGGAGTGTTGACCAGGTAAGGAGAGCGGATAGGATAATCACCGAAACGAAGGTGTGAAGTTGTTATCCCACCTGACTTCTTTGAGTCGTATGCAAAATAAGCCTGGCAGTATTTATCGGTGGTATCACCTATGATCTTGATAGAGTTTTTGTTTGCACCAACGGTACCATCTGATCCCAGTCCATAGAATTTTGCGGAATAAGTACCTTTGGGGGATACGTGTATTTCGGGGAGTAAGGGCAGTGAAGTGAAAGTAACATCATCGACAATACCCACTGTGAAATGGTTTTTCGGTTCTTTCATTTTCATGTTTTCATAGACTGAAAGGACGTGTGCGGGGGTAGTATCCTTGGAACTAAGTCCGTAGCGGCCTCCTATGATAAGAGGTTGAGTATCCTTCTCATAGAAGATGTCTCTAATGTCCAGGTACAGAGGTTCTCCTGTAGCACCCGGTTCTTTTGTGCGGTCGAGAACAGTTATTTTCTTAACAGATTTTGGCAGTACGTTAAAGAAATATTTTTCAGAGAAAGGACGATACAGATGAACACTGATGAGTCCTGCTTTTTCTCCTTTTTCTTTCAGATGATCAATAACTTCTTTTGTTGTATCGGTGATAGATCCCATAGCTATAATAATATTTTCGGCATCGGGATCACCGTAATAAGTGAAAGGTTTATATTCTCTTCCGGTTATTTTGGATATTTCTGCCATATAATCATTGACAACATCCGGGATAGGTTCATAGAATTTGTTAATTGCTTCTTTAGCCTGGAAGAAGATGTCGGGGTTTTGTGCTGTACCTCTTGTTACCGGGTGTTCCGGGTTAAGAGCATTATCTCTGAATTTTTTCAGTGCGTCCTGGTCAATCAGTCTGGCAAGATCTTCTTTCTGCAGAGCTTCTATTTTCTGTACTTCGGATGAAGAACGGAATCCGTCGAAGAAATGGAGGAAAGGTATTTTTGTTTTTATTGCTGAGAGATGAGCTACGCCGGCGAGGTCCATTATTTCCTGAACGCTTCCGCTGGCAAGCAGGGCGAAGCCTGTTTGTCTGGTGGCATAAATATCGCTATGGTCGCCGAATATGGAAAGGGCATGAGCTGCTATAGTACGTGCGCTGACATGAAAGACTCCGGGCAGGAGTTCAGCAGCTATTTTGTACATGTTGGGTATCATCAGCAACAGTCCCTGTGATGCTGTAAATGTTGAGCAGAGAGTTCCTGCCTGTAATGCACCATGAACAGCACCGGCAGCACCAGCCTCAGATTGCATTTCAACAACTTTAACCTGTTCTCCGAATATATTTTTTAATCCGTTGGCCGACCATTCGTCAATATATTCAGCCATTGTTGAGGATGGTGTGATAGGATATATACAGGCTACCTCGCTGAACATATACGCAATGTGAGATGCGGCCTGGTTACCGTCGCATGTTATAAATTTTTTTGTTCCCATTGTGTTAAATATATAAATAAGTAATTGATTAAAATTAATTCACTCAAAAGAGGGGTAAAGGTATAAAAGAGCGGGCTAACTACCGTTCATTGATACCAGAAATTCTTCATTTGATTTGGCCTGCATGAGTCTGTCGCGCAGAAATTCCATTGCTTCAACAGAGTTCATGTCGGCAAGATAATTTCGTAACACCCATATTTTTTGCATAATGCTCTTGTTCAGCAGAAGGTCTTCACGACGTGTGCTTGATGCCGGTATGTCGATAGAGGGGAAGATCCTTCTGTTGGACAATTTACGGTCGAGCTGCAGTTCCATGTTACCGGTACCTTTGAATTCTTCAAAGATGACATCATCCATTTTCGATCCGGTTTCTGTAAGTGCTGTAGCCAGAATAGTCAGGGAGCCTCCGTTTTCTATGTTCCTTGCTGCTCCGAAGAAACGTTTCGGTTTGTGCAGGGCATTTGAATCGACACCTCCTGACAGTATTTTCCCGGAAGCAGGGGCTGTAGTGTTGAATGCCCTTGCCAGTCGTGTGATGGAATCCAGTAGGATGACTACATCGTGCCCGCATTCAACAAGTCTTTTTGCTTTTTCCAGGACAATATTTGCCACGCGGCAGTGTCTTTCCGCAGGTTCATCAAATGTTGAAGCAATAACTTCGGCATTAACATTCCTGGCCATATCAGTTACCTCTTCCGGCCTTTCATCGATAAGCAGTATCATAAGATACACTTCGGGATGATGTTTTGCTATAGCATTGGCTATCTCCTGCAACAGTATGGTCTTTCCTGTTTTTGGCTGGGCTACGATCAGTCCTCTTTGTCCTTTGCCGATAGGGGTGAACATGTCTATTACTCTTACTGACAGGCTTCCTTCTCCTGTCTGGCATAAGGTGAATTTTTCATCAGGGAAAAGAGGAGTAAGAAAATCGAAAGGTACACGGTCTCTTATAAAATCAGGACTTCTTCCGTTTATTTCATCAACCTTGATAAGAGGGAAGTATTTTTCCCCTTCCTTAGGAGGTCGTATTGTACCTTTTATTGTGTCTCCGGTCTTGAGACCGAACAATTTGATCTGGGATTGTGATACATAAATGTCGTCCGGAGAGTTGAGGTAGTTATAATCAGGCGATCTCAGAAAGCCATAACCATCGGGCATAATTTCAAGAACACCCGTATTAAAAATTATTCCTTCAAAATCATAAGGTTTTTCGGTCTTCGTTTCTTTCTGTCGTGCTTCTGCAGACTGTTCTGTTACATTGTCTTCACCGGCAGGTCTTGTGTCTTTATCTTTTTCGCCTGATATTTTTTCTGAAATGTTTTGGGCTTTTTTATCAGGTTGTTCGTTTTTATCCTGAACACTTTTTGTGTCTTTTTCGCTTGCAGAAGAGGGACTGTCAGATTTTGATTTCTCATGAATGTTTCTGCCGGCAGAAGAAGGCGATTCTTCTTTATTTTTGATGTTATTTGTCTGCCATCTGGGATTTTTCTTGTCATTACCAGCGTCTGTTTTTGCTTTCCCGGGTTGAACTGATCGCTCTTCATGTTTGGCAACTGTGTCTTTTTCAGTGCTTTTTGATCCATCGGGAGAAACAGTCATTACTGACTCAGACCGGTTGCTCACAGGAGCTTTGCTTGTTCTTGGTCTCTTGCCACGACGTTGTTTATTGCTGTCCTGCTGTTGCTGCTGATGGTTGAACTTATTATTAGAGCGAAGAACTTCTTTCTCTCTCCTTTCAGCACTTTTTTTCTCTGTGGCTTCAATGGCCTGCTGATCCAGGATCTTATAAACAAGGTCCTGCTTTTTTAAAGATTCAACTCTTTTAATATTAAGTTCTTTGGCTATCTCCTTTAATTCAGGGAGAAGCTTTTTACTCAATTCAAGTATGTCGTACATTTGTTAATGATAAATAATTATGAGATCTTAAGTTTTGTGGAAATCCGTAAGAGATAGTAATGATAAGCGCGTCGGATAATGCAACACCAATATCAAACATATTGAAAAACGCTGCAATTATATAAAAAAAAGCTTAATAAATTCCTGTTAAATGTTGTTAAAAATGTGACAGCACCTGGTCAAATAAAATTAATAATTTGATATTCAATGTGAATGATGATGCTGCAATATATTAATAAAAGAGTTATTTTACAAAAAAAAATAGAATTCTTTAGTATAACCAGTCTCTTTTTTTATTAAAATTGTAACACATACGGGGAAGCTATCGTAATACTAACTATAAACCCGCTGATGCGTCAGTTAAAGATTACTAAACAAGTAACCAATCGTGATACGCCTTCTCTGGATAAATACCTTCAGGAGATAGGAAGAGTAGATCTTATTTCACCGGAAGAAGAGGTTGTTCTGGCCAAGAAAATAAAATCGGGTGATCCTGAAGCACTGGAGAAACTAATTAAGGCTAATCTTAGATTTGTTGTTTCTGTTGCAAAGCAGTATCAGAATCAGGGTATGGGCCTGCCTGATCTTATCAATGAAGGCAATCTGGGTCTGATGAAAGCTGCCCAGCGTTTTGATGAGACTCGTGGTTTTAAATTCATATCATACGCCGTATGGTGGATACGTCAGTCTATTCTTCAGGCTTTGGCCGAGCAGGCCAGAATAGTGAGGCTTCCTGTCAATAAAATAGGTTCTATCAACCGTATCAACAGGGCTTTCACCAAATTGGAACAGGAATTTGAACGTGAGCCTTCATCGCAGGAGATAGCCGATATGCTTGAGATGATACCTGAAGATGTTAAGGAGGGTCTCAGAACTAACGGACGTACGATAAGTATGGATGCTCCTATCAGTACTGAGGAGGACAATGACATGTATGATGTACTGCAAAATGAAGATACTCCAAGCCCTGACAGAAATCTTATAAACGAATCACTGGCATTCGAAATAGAACGTGCTCTCGGAACCTTATCACCCCGCGAAGCAAAAGTACTGAAACTATATTTTGGGCTTGGGATGAAACATCCTTTTACTCTTGAAGAAATAGGAGAAGAATTAAACCTGACAAGAGAAAGAGTACGCCAGATAAAGGAAAAAGCCATCAAGAGGATACAGTTCACAACACGATGCAGAATACTGAAGACCTATCTGGGTTAATTATTTGTTACTATCTTTGATCTGTTCCAATGAAAAAATAAATCCGGATGAGTCATCTTGTTGCCCCTTCTATACTGTCAGCCGATTTCGGCCATCTTGAGAGAGACATTGTGATGCTCAACAATAGTGTTGCCGACTGGATACACTGCGATATAATGGACGGTCTTTTTGTTCCTAACTTGTCTTTCGGTTTTCCGGTCGTTGAATATGTAAAAAAGATATCGGCAAAGCCACTTGACGTGCATCTCATGATAGTTGACCCTGACAGATACCTGACCAGATGGAAAAAAGCCGGAGCAGATATTCTTACTGTCCAGTATGAAGCATGTGTCCATCTCCACAGAACAGTTACAGAAATACGTAACCTGGGAATGAAGGCAGGAATAGCAGTTAATCCGCACACACCCGTCTGCCTCCTCGAAAATGTACTGCCTTATGCCGATATGATACTCATAATGACTGTTAACCCGGGCTTCGGAGGACAATCCTTCATAGAGGTATGTCTGGATAAGATAACTGCTTTAAGACAAATGATAGACAAAGGGGGCTTTGATATACTGATACAGGTAGACGGAGGAGTTGATACACACAATGCAGATATGCTTGTAAAGGCCGGAGTGGATGTATTAGTTGCAGGAAGTACGGTTTTTGGTTCTTCCGACCCAGCAGAAACAATAAAACTCCTTAAATATCCTGAAGAAAAGAAGCCTGGAGAATAATGTTTTGGCACAAAGATTGTTTTTATAATGAAAAGTTTATTTTTGTATTTTATTATTAATGTTGCAGTATGAAAAAAATCGCTTTAATACTTATTATTGGTTTCATCACCGCTATGGCCGTTAGCTCCTGTAACAGGGAGATTTGTCCTGCTTATACCAGTGTTGAGACTGTACAGTCTGAAAGCCAGGGCTGAAATAAGGTTGTTATTTCTCTTCGTACTGTTTATAAGATAGCCCTTTATGAAAAAGCTGCTTATAATAGTGCTTTATACACTTTTTGGCGCAGTAGTGTCTTATGCCCAGGGCGAAATCGATGAACAACAGAGAGTTTTTTTCCGAAATGAAAGATCGGGAGCGATCCTTCTTAATTCTGACGGTTTCGGTTTGAATTACCGTGAAGCTAAAAGGATTAACTATCTCAACAAGAGTTTTTTTGAGATCGGAGCGGGGACACTTAAACATCCTAAGGAGTATAAGTCAAGCAACAGCTATGGACAGGGAAGCGGATCATTTGTTTTCGGAAAACTTAATACTGTGTTCTATCTCAGAGGGGGACTGGGAAGACAACACGAGATTTTTACGAAAGCTGACAGGGGAGGTGTGGCTGTCAGATATTTCTATTCGGCAGGACCCGTGATAGCAGCTTATAAACCAATATATTACAGGATATTATGCCAGGTACAGGGAGCCCCGTATTATTTCGAATTAAGAGAAGAAAAATTTGACAAGACACTTCACGACCCAAGTCTTATATATAGCAAAGCTTCTTTTTTTAAAGGCCTTGATGAGACAAAAGTGTTACCGGGATTGTATGCCAAAGGCGGATTCAACTTTGAATACAGCAAACAGGATAAAATAATTCATGCTATTGAGATAGGAGCACAGATAAATACTTTTTTAAAGAGTATTCCTATTATGTCAAGCCCCGATAACAGATCAGTATTCTTCTCCTTGTTTATCAGTTATCGCTTCGGAGTTATTGTTGATCCTCTTCATCCTGATGAAACAAATCTGCCCGGCCTGATAAGAAGAAGGCGGATGGAATAACAGATAAATGGTTGCATTTGTTAGTTTTATGGAAATTATTATTTTTGTGGCGCGAATTATTAACCCATAAATGATACATATATGTCAAAGATTAAAGTAGCTATCAACGGTTTTGGCAGAATTGGCCGTAATGTTTTTAAAATTGCCCAGGAGAGGAATGATATGGAAATTGTTGGTATTAATGACCTTACAGATACCAAAACACTTGCTCACCTGCTTAAATATGATTCAACTCAGGGAAAATTCCCGGGCGTTAGTTTCGACGATGAGAATATCATTGTCAATGGTAAGAAAGTTAAAGTTACTTCTGAAAAGAGTCCTATCAATATTAAATGGAGTGAGACTCCTGATGTGGTTATTGAGTCGACCGGCGTTTTCAGATCAAAAGAGAGTCCTAAAGGTGGTTATGGTGACCATCTGAAAAACGGAGCAAAGAAAGTTCTCCTTACTGTGCCTTCGAAAGATCAAATTGATGCTATGATAGTTCTGGGTGTTAACGAAGACCACCTGAAACCTGAACATGAGTGTGTTTCCAACGCATCATGTACTACCAACTGTCTGGCTCCTGTCGCAAAAGTACTTAATGATGAGTTTGGTATTGAAATTGGTTATATGACCACCATTCACTCCTATACCAACGATCAGAGAATACTCGATCTTCCTCACAGCGACCTGAGACGTGCAAGATCAGCTGCTCTGTCACAGATCCCTACAACTACCGGTGCTGCTAAAGCTGTAGGTAAAGTGATACCTTCACTCAATGGCAAACTCGACGGTATATCAGTACGCGTACCCACCCCCACAGGATCATTGGTCGACCTGGTAGCAGTTCTTAAAAAAGAAGCAACAGCAGAACAGATTAACGCTGCAATGAAAAAAGCTGCTGAAGGCCCGATGAAAGGTATTCTTGAATATTGTGAAGATCCTATTGTTTCTGCTGACGTAATTCATACCACAGCTTCATCTATCTTCGATTCACTCAGTACAATGGTGAACGGAAAGATGGTTAAAGTTCTTTCATGGTACGACAACGAATGGGGTTACTCTTGCAGGGTAGTTGACCTGATACCTCTCCTTATGAAATAAGCTTTCATGAATATATAAAAAAAGAGGGAATGTCTGATTCCCTCTTTTTTTGCCTTTTTAATTATCAAGCGGGCTTGACTGGCTGTTATTCAGGGTTATGTGTGGTGGTTTTTTCCGGACTCTTTTTCTTTGGTTCTTTGGCTTCGCCGGGTATAAGTTCCGGCTAAATGATCATTTCTATCACAAGGGGTATCCCGGCCATATCCCTGTAGTGTTCTCCGAGTTCCAGCATCGCTTCATCATCCTCTTCATAAAGCCACCTGATCATTACATTGTTGCCTGACTGGGAGAAAGCTGTCAGCTTTTGAAGGATTTCGTAAAGATATTTTGATGATCCGCTGTTGATATATTCCAGCTGAATATCGATAATCAGGCTGTCTTTTTTCTTGAAATGCACATTTATCCATTCGTCCAGACGCCTGAAAACAGCATCAGGATTTTCAGGTATCGATCGTCCTGAAAGCCTGAGCATATTGGTTTCGGTATAATAATAAATGCCCGGGCAATTCTTCAGTTCTTCCTGAATAACCTGTTTTTCCATATCAGTTAATGTTTATTCGTATCTCAAAGCTTCAATAGGGTCAATACCTGCAGCTTTCAATGCCGGAGCATAACCTGATACTACACCGACCAGAAAGCATAAAACAATACCTACAAAAACCCATAGCCATGGTACCACAAAACTTGAATTAAGTAGGGATGAAACAACATTTCCCGCAAGAATTCCAAGGACAATTCCGCAAATACCTCCAAGCTGGCCTATCATTATTGATTCAAAGAGAAACTGATTTCTTATTGTTCCCGGTTTTGCCCCGATAGCTTTTCTGACACCTATCTCCCTTGTCCTTTCCCTGACTGATACAAGCATTATATTCATAAGGCCTATTGCAGCACCAAAGAGGGTAACCAGACCTATTATTGTTGCAGCCAGTGTGATGAATTTAATATTTCTTAAAAGAAGTTCAACTATACTGTCACTCTTGGTAATATTGAAATCTGATTCATCTCTGGGATCAAGATTTCTTACCACCCTGAAGATAGCTTCGGCCTGACCTGTCAGAATATCCAGGTTTGCAGGGTTTATGGGCATGATATCTATTCTGTAATTCATATCAGGTCTTGAAAAATATTGCCTTGCGGTGGTTACTGGCATAAAACATATTCCATCGGTGCTTGTAATGCTGGCGCCCTTGCTCTTAAGTATTCCTGTTACTCTGAGTTTCAGCCCTGCTACAGATATTTCTTTTCCGAGAGGATTTATTCCCGGAGAGAAGAGGTTGTCTGCTACATCTGACCCCAGTAAAACAATGCGGCGTGAAAATTCAAGTTCCTCCGGCGAAAAATTCCTTCCGCTTGCCAGTTCATATCCCGCAACTGACAGATAGTTCTCGTCTACCCCCACAAGGCTGATATTAGGATCTGTCGTTTCTGATCCGTATTTAACTGTTGCCATTCCTGAAGCATTGAATGAGATGGATACCCATGCGGGTTCCCTGAATCTTGACTTGAATTCGGATGCCTCTTTATATGAGATATATGAGAAATTTTTTGATCTGTGCCGTGTTTCACCAATCTGTACGTTCAATCCTCTTGAAGTAATAGAAAAAGAATTGGCCCCCATCAGCGTGAACTGATCTGTCAGGGATGTTTTTATTGCATCAATAGCCGTAAGGATACCAACAAGAGCCATTATACCAAAAGCAATGATGCATATCGTGAGTATAGTCCTGACCTTGTTGGAACGTATGGCTCTAAAGGAAATCCTTAAATTCTCCATCATGAGCCCTGTCCGTTTATACCTTTTTACAGATGTAGCCATATTTTTTTCTGAAAGCGAAAATAAAAGTACGTTTTTTTTTGTTTTCCCGGTGCATAAATGCAGAATTACCGCATGTCTTCTTTGTTAAATTCCTGCAAATATCAATAATCTGTATAAATTTGCCTCATGAATAGAGAAATAATGGATCTCAGCGAAAGAATAGAATCATTTTCTTCTTTCGGACAGCTGTTAAGGACTTCACTGGCCGGAGAACATACTGATATAAGCAGGCAGCTGAATGATCTGATCAATAATCAGCATTTAAAAAATAAATGGTTTACTCCCGGGAATGTACGGGAAGCTTTTCAGGCGCTGGCAGATGAACTTACTTTTGAAAACCTTAGCCGGTGGACAGGCTCTTATCCTGTGCTTAATTCTCACCTGACACCATATAATGTCGGAGTTATTATGGCCGGTAATATTCCATTGGTGGGTTTTCATGATTTCCTTTCAGTACTTATCTCCGGAAATAATATCATAGCAAAAACCAGTTCAAAAGACAAAGACCTGTTACCCTTTGTGGCAGAAGTACTGTGTACAATAAATCCGGGTTTTTCGGAACGGATACATTTCACGGAAGGAAGACTCTCAGGATACGATGCTATAATTGCAACGGGAAGTGATAACAGCGCCAGGTATTTTGATTATTATTTCGGGAAATATCCGAATATAATAAGAAAGAACAGGAACAGTGTTGCTGTTATCAGCGGAAAGGAATCCGAGTCGGAACTCGCAGATCTGGGGAAAGATGTCTTCACCTATTTCGGACTGGGGTGCAGGAATGTATCGAGGATATATATCCCTGCAGGATATGATCCCTTAGATATTACCCTGTACTGGCAAAAATACAGTGATCTTGTTAATCATGCCGCTTATGCCAATAATTATGATTACAACAAAGCTGTCTATATGGTTAACCATGATAAATTTGATGATACCGGCTTCCTTTTACTTAAGGAAGAGAGATCATTATCATCTCCTGTAGCAGTTCTGTATTATGGGTATTATGATGATCCTGTGACTCTCAAAACAGAACTGGCAGGCCTTGCTGACAGGATACAGTGTGTAGTGGGGTCGGAGTTTATTCCTTTCGGAAGATCGCAGGCTCCATCTCTGTGGGATTATGCCGATAATGTGGATATAATGGAATTTCTTTTAAAAAAAAACATTGCAGGAAATTTTTAAAATAAAAAATACTATATTGCACCGATCGAAAGAGAAATAAATATGGTCTATAAATTTATTGTGCTATCGGATGAAGATGAGTCTTTTGTAAGAGAATTTGAATTCCTTGACTCACATACTTTGATGGATTTTCATAATATGATTCAGGATGAATTGGAGTATGATAAATCCCAGATGGCTTCTTTTTATCTTGCTACAGATAATTGGGAGAAAGACGAAGAGTTCACCCTGTTTGATATGGGCGCAGGTTCTTCTTCCATGGAAGATGCCATACTGGACGATGTTATTCTCCGAAAAAATCAGAAATTATTATATGTATTTGATTTCTTCAACGAAAGGGCTTTGTTCGTTGAATACATTGGAGAATCAGAAGAGATAGAAGATATTGATTATCCTGTATGTACGAACTCCAAAGGGCTTCCTCCCAAACAGGTCGTTTTTGGAGCCAGTTCGCGTGGGTTGTACAACAGTATTGTGGTCTCTGACGACGACGATGATGATGATGATGACACGGAGATAGATGACCTGTTGCTTAACGGCAACAACGATGAGGCTCTTGGCGACTTTGAAAACGACGATATCCTGGACGAAGACGACGATTGACCGTCGCAGGAATAATCCCGATGAGAAATACACTGATAGTGCTTCTTGGTCCGACCGGAGTCGGGAAGACAAACATTTCAATTGATATAGCTTCTTATTTCGGTTGTGAGATAATCTCAGCCGATTCCAGGCAGTTTTTTCACGAGATGAAAACAGGAACAGCCATGCCTTCACGGGAACAACTGGAGAAAGTGAAACATCACTTTGTCGGCTTTCTTTCAGTACGGGACTATTACAGCTCCAACAGATTTGAAAGGGATGTGCTGACTTTATTACCTTCCTTGTTTGATAATAATAACAGAGTATTACTTTCCGGAGGATCGGGGCTGTATATAAACGCCGTGTGTGAAGGGATTGATGATATACCGGATGTAGACATCAGGATAAGGGAGAAATATAACCGGAAATACAAAGAAGAAGGTATCATGATCCTCAGAATGGAACTAAAGCTTCTTGATCCCGTTTATTATGCCAGTGTAGACCTGAAGAACCACAAGAGAATAATCAGGGCTTTGGAGATATGTGAGAGCACCGGTCGCCCATATTCTTCATTCCTGAAAAAGACTGCCAAAAAGCGGGGTTTTGAAATAATTAAAATAGGCCTGCAGAGACCTCGTGAAGAACTATACATGAGAATCAATGAACGTGTGGATGAAATGATTAAAGATGGTCTGGAGGAAGAGGCCTCCTCCCTGTTTGAACTAAGAGAAATGAATGCCCTCAATACTGTTGGCTACAGGGAGTTTTTTGATTATTTTGAGGGCAGGATCAGCAGGGATAAAGCAATAGAACTTATCAAACGAAATACCCGGAGGCTGGCAAGGAGACAAATGACGTGGTGGAGTAAGGATAAAGACATAAAATGGTTCCATGCTGATGATTATAATGGTATTATTGATCATATCAGTCTGAGTGCTCAGGTCTGACAAATATATTTTTTTCAGGATAAGTCAACATTATGCGCTTATATGTGTTACTTATTTGAGTGAAAAAATATGATTCACATGAAAGAAATAATATGGGTATTTTTAACAATTTATTTACTGGCAATGAATACAGATTCTTTTTCCCAGGGAAAACTTCCTTATAATGATCTTAGTAAAGCCGAATCGCAGGTAATAGAGAATAAAGGTACTGAAGCACCTTTTACAGGCAGATTTCTTGATAACAAGGAGAAAGGCACCTATCTATGTAAGAGATGTGGTGCAGCTTTGTATCATTCTTCAGATAAGTTCGATTCTTCATGCGGGTGGCCCTCTTTTGATGATGAGATAAAGGGTGCAATCAACCGTTTTCCTGATGCCGACGGACGCAGGACTGAAATATTATGTTCTTCCTGTGGTGCACACCTTGGTCATGTATTTACAGGCGAAATGTTCACTGCCAAAAATATACGTCATTGTGTCAATTCCATATCTCTCGATTTTGTCCCGGAGATACTGGATCCAGGCCGTTATGGTACTGCAATATTTGCGGGAGGCTGTTTCTGGGGTGTTGAATATCATCTGCAGAAAGCCAGGGGAGTCGTTTCAGTAACTTCAGGGTATACAGGAGGTCATGTCAGAAATCCTTCGTACCAAGAGGTATGTACCGGTAATACCGGTCATGCTGAAGCCGTGAAGGTAATATATGATGCCGGTCAGACAAGCTATGAGGATCTTCTTAAGCTGTTCATGGAGATACATGATCCCACACAGAAAGGAGGTCAGGGACCGGATATAGGCGACCAGTACAGGTCTGAGATCTTCTATCTTAATGATCAACAGAAAAAAATTGCCGCTAATATTATTTCTTTGCTTAAAGCCCGGAACTACAGGGTTGTTACTGCTGTTACGAAAGCTTCAGATTTTTTTGAAGCTGAGGATTATCATCAGGATTATTATTTTAATAACGGTAAAATACCTTATTGTCATACATATACAAAGCGTTTTTGATAAACTCTTAAAATTTCTTAAAATTTGCAGAATAAATTCGTAAGCTTACAGATAATCGGTTAACTTTAAGCATTAAAAATTGAATCAGGTTTCTGCATGAATTCTAAACATACTGAAAATAAGGCTTCTGTCACTAAAAAGACGAAAGTCTGGTTTTTTATTATAGGAGCCGCTGTAGCCCTTATTCTGCTTGTCTCAGCCAAAAAAATGATTGTTTATACTTCAACTGACGAATTCTGTATGGTATGTCATGTGCATCCTCATGCAGAGCAGACATGGAGGTTGTCGACTCATTATAACAATAATTCGGGTACTGTTGTTCATTGTGTGGATTGTCACATGCCACCTGAAGGAGAAGGTTATGTATGGGCTAAAGCAAAACATGGCTTAAAAGATCTTTACGGGTATTTATTCAAGGATAGTGCAAGTTTCAACTGGGAAGAAAAGAGCCTGGTTGAGTATGCTAATACCATTGTGTATGAGAATTCATGTCTCAGATGTCATCAGAACCTGTTCCCCGTGAATCTTTCAGTTAACGGAGGGAATGCTCATTTGCTCTATACCACCAGTACGGATCCGGTTAGTTGTCTGAATTGTCATATCACAGTGGGTCATTATGATAAGGATGCTGTTCTTCATGATCATGACACCGCTTTTGGTATAACGGTTACATCAACGGAGCCTCCTTTTGAAGCTTCCACAGAAGTTGACAGTTTTGAAAGTTTCACAGAGACCCTTCCTGGAACCAGAGTCTCTTTTGACATGGTTGCTCTTCCCGGTGGCACATTCAAAATGGGTAGTCCTGAAGATGAGCCTCTTCGTGATCCGGACGAGGGTCCTGTGAGAGAAGTGACCCTCTCTCCTTTCTGGATTGCCAAAACAGAGGTGACATGGGATGAATATCTGGCTTTTTTCAGAGCTACCAGTTCACAGGGGAGGACAGCAGGACAAGTTGTGACAACAGGGAATATAGATGCCATAAGCGGAGCGACACCTCCGTGGGGAGCTCCTGACCAGGGCTGGGGTAAAGGAGCCAGACCCGCAATAACTATGTCGTGGCATGCAGCCAATGTATATTGCCAGTGGCTTTCACTGATAACCGGAAAAAAATACCGTCTGCCTACAGAAGCTGAATGGGAATACGCCTGCAGAGGAGGAACAGAAACACCGTATTTCTTCGAAGCTAATCCTAAAAAATTATCATCTGAAGGATTCCTCAGGAAATTCCTTGGAGCCGATACAGCTGTTATTGCCTCTCATGCAGTATACAGCCTGAACAGTGCTTCTAAGACAGAAGAACCATCTTTTGTTAAACCCAATCCTTTCGGATTACTCAATATGGCAGGTAATGTTGCAGAATTCTGTTCCGATTACTATTCAGAAAATTTCTACGCAAATGATACTGTCTTTGTCAATCCTGCCGGTCCGGAAAGAGGGCAGGAGCATGTTATCAGAGGAGGTTCTTTCAAGAGTGATGCGAAAGATTTGAGAAGTGCTGCCCGTGACTTCACTAAAACACAAGCCTGGCTTATCACTGATCCTCAGATGCCCAAGAGTATATGGTGGTATTCTGATTGTATAGATGTAGGTTTCAGGGTCGTGTGTGAACCAGACAGTTCTTTGTTGTAATTGAAGGCTCAGGGCTAAGAGGAGTGGTGAGTAGTGAGTGGTGAGTGGTGAGTGGTGAGTGGTGAGTAGATACTGCTAAATGTCAGGAAGGGGAGAATAGCTGTAAGGAGAAGAGGAGGTTTAGCGGGAGCAAAATGAAAGGCTTGATTTGAAAAATATAATATATCAATAATGGAGAATATTAACAGAAGGAAGTTCATTGGAAAAACGGCATTGGCCGCCGGAATTGGTATAGCGGGAGCAGGAGCTCTTATATCAGCATGCGGGAAAAAAATGCCGGAAAACAGGGAGATGGGTTTACCTCCCGTGTTAAAAGGTGCCCCTGCCGGGAAGAAACTGAGGGCTGCTCTCATTGGATGTGGAGCCAGGGGAACAGGAGCTGCTATTAATTTCATAAGTGCCGGGCCTGACCTTGAGATAATAGGACTGGCTGATGTTTTTCAGGATCAGATAGATGTATGCCGTGAAAGATTTGAATCATTCAACCTGCCAATACCGGAAGAAAACTGTTTTGCAGGTTTTGACGGATACAAAAAGGTGATGGAACTTCCTGATCTGGATGTTGTCCTGCTGTGTACGCCACCCCAGTTCAGGCCAGAACATTTCCTTGAAGCCGTGAAGATGAATAAACATGTGTTTATGGAGAAACCTGTTGCTGTTGACCCTGTTGGGATACGTTCGGTTATCACATCAGCAAGGAAAGCGGAAGCAATTGGACTAAATGTGGTTACAGGAACACAAAGACGTCATCAGGAGGATTATATTGAGACTTATAAAAGGATAAAAGAAGGGGCTATCGGAAGAATAACATCTGCGAAAGCTTATTGGAACCAGGATCATGTGTGGTTCAGGCTTCGCGAACCGGGATGGAATGATATGGAATATATGTTACGTAACTGGAATAACTTCTGTTGGCTTTGTGGCGATCATATACTTGACACTCATGTACATAATATAGATGTTGTAAACTGGTTTCTTGGTAAATATCCCGAAAGGGCTATTGGTTATGGTGGCCGTGCACGTCGTGTGACAGGCGATCAATATGATTTTTTCAGTATAGATTTTTACTATGGCAATGGTGTCAGTTCACACAGTATGTGTCGTCAGATTGACAGTTGTGCCAACGGCACCGGTGAGATCATTATGGGGACAGAGGGATATACCAATTGTCAGAATACAATATGGGATCACAATGGCAAGGTAGTATGGCAGTTTGAATATCCTAAGGATGAATACGGCAATACGCTGAATCAGATTGAGATACCTCCTTATGTTCAGGAACACATGCATCTTGCTTATGCTATCAGAACGGGTGATTATGTAAATGAAGGAGAGCAGACAGCTCTTTCAACCCTTACTGCCATTATGGGTCGTACTGCAGCTTATACCGGACTGCAGATAACATGGGATGAGATTTATAAATCAGACATGGATCTTGGTCCTTCGAAGATCGAATTCGGACCTGTTGACATGGTTTTTGAGACTCCCATACCCGGGACATCTGTGAATGTTTAAATTGTTTATGACTTTAATCTTAATACTAATTATATACCACAATGACAAAGAAAACAACAAGAAGGGATTTTCTAAGACGATCTGCGGCTATTTCAGCCGGAGCATTTGTATTTCCTCATATTGTACGTCCTTCCGCTCTGGGTCTTGGCGGTGTTCTGCCTCCCAGCGATCGTGTTGTGATCGGATCAATAGGTGTTGGATCACAGGGGATGTCAAATATGAGAGATTTCCTTGCACTGAGAAATGCAGTTCAGTTTGTGGCTGTCTGTGATGTCGATACCGACCATCTCACAAGAGCGAAGGAAACAGTGGATAAAGCAAATGGAAACAAGGATTGCAGGACTTATGATGATTTTCGTGAGTTCCTTGAAAAAGAACAGCTTGATGCTGTTGCTCTCGCACTGCCGGATCATTGGCATGGAATAGTTTATACTGAAGTAATAAACAAAAAAGTGGCCGTCTATGGCGAGAAGCCAATAAGTCGTACGATAGAAGACGGAAAGACCATTGTTGCTGCTGCTAAAAAGAATAACACTTTATGGCAGACAGGCAGCTGGCAGCGTTCACAGCCCAATTTTCACAGGGGAGCAGAACTGGTTATTAACGGAAGAGCCGGTAAGATAACCCATATTGAAGTTGGACTGCCTGATGGAAACAGGGGAATAGGAACTCCTCCAATACAGGAAGTGCCCGCAAATCTCAACTGGGATATGTGGCTCGGTCCGGCTCCAAAAGTACCGTACCGCGGAGTGGTACACTGGGACTGGAGATGGATACTCGATTATTCCGGTGGTCAGCTTACTGACTGGACAGGCCATCATGTTGATATAGCTAACTGGGGAATGGGAATGGAATATATGACGCCTGTTGAAATAGCCGGATCAGGAGTTTACCCGGCAGAAGGTCTCTATGATGCACCTGTTGAATATGATTTCCGATGTAAATATGAGAACGGTGTCACTATGAGAGTAGCTAACTCTTCCAGACTGGAACTTGGGATGGGAACAACATGGCATGGTGATCTGGGTTGGATCCATACAGACAGAAACGGTGTGCTCACCGCTTCCGATCCGAAAATTCTGGATGAAGTAATAGAAGAAAATGAAATCCATCTCTATAAGAGTGATAATCACTGGCAGAATTTTGTCGACTGTGTCCGTTCAGGAAAACAGCCGATAGCTCCTATTGAACCTGCATTCACTGCCTGTATGGTTGGTTTGCTCGGGGAAATAGCCATGACAACAGGTCAGACTATCAAATGGGATCCCGAAAAACAGGAGATAACAGATAATACACGTGCCTCCAGACTTGTCGGAAGGCCATACCGTAAACCGTGGACTTTACCAACCGTTTAAATATGAAATGATATGAAGAAACAATACCTTATAATACTGTTTGCAGTCATAACTGCTCTGTTTACGGCCTGTCAGTCAGGAGATGTTTATAAAACACTTATTCTTACTGGTCAGGGTGAACATAACTGGAAATATTCTTCTTCTGCTCTGCAACAAATTTTTGACGAAGCAGAATTATTTAAAGCTGAAATACTTAATACTCCTGCTCAGGGAGAAGATATGTCAACCTTTAAACCGGATTTTTCAAAATATCAACTTGTTGTTCTCGATTACAATGGTGATTCCTGGAGTGACGAAACGAAGGCCTCTTTTGTTGATTATGTAAGAAATGGAGGAGGGCTTGTCGTTTATCATCCTTCTGTCAAAGCATTTCCGGATTGGCCTGAATACAATGAGATGATTGGGTTGGGGGGCTTTAATGGCCGCGATGAGACCAGTGGTCCTTTAGTCTATTATGGAATGGAAGGGGTTGTTGTTGATGATACTACGGAAGGTCCTGCCGGAGCTGTGGAAGAAAGGGCTGATTTTGAAGTCAGAATACAGGTAAATGATCATCCTGTTACACAAGGACTGCCGGTCAGATGGATGCAGGCAAATGATGTGATGCTTACTAATCTGAGAGGTCCTGCCAAAGAGCTTCAGATACTGGCAACCAATTCACCCAGAATGATGTATTGGAGGAGACCAGGGGCTCAGCCTCCGAAATATTTTCCTGTTCTGATGGCAATAAATTACGGTAACGGAAGAGTCTTTAATACTGTTTTGGGTAATGTTGATGATGGATCAGGAGTGGCTATGCAGAGTGTCGGGTTTATTGCTACCCTGCTGAGAGGCGCCGAATGGGCAGCTTCAGGCTCCGTTACACAGGAAGTGCCTTTCGACTTCCCGACAGCAGCCGGACCAGTGATACGTACAGGGTTTAAGGCAGTTACCCTGGACGAAGCCTTCAACCGTATCGGTTCCTATGAAACAGGAAGCAGCAGCACAAAATATATGACCTTCATCAGAAGACAGATAACAGATGCTGCAGGTGATGAAAAAACATTACTGAACCTGGAAAAAAAGATGGTAAATGTGCTTAAGGATGCAAATGCAACAGCTGATGCAAAAAAACTTATCCTTCGCGAACTGAGCTGGATGGGTACAGATTATTCCATCGATGCCATTAACAGCCTTTCATCCAATCCTGAACTACAGGAGATGGTTGATTTTGCTCTGACACGTTTACAAGCTAATTAACATACTTTTATGTATCTTTAATGCGCATTGGTCTGTAAGACCGGTGCGCATTACTTTTTTAATGTAAACAGTATGGCAATGCTTTCTTTGGTGATCCCTATATTCAATGAAGAACAGATCATAGATGAACTGCTGACGAGAACAGTTAAAGCTGTTGAATCCATTACAGCTGATTACGAAATAATATTTGTGGATGACGGCAGTACTGATAACAGCAGTGAACAGATACTTAACTACCGTAAGAAGAACAGTAGGATAAAGCTTCTTTCCCTGTCAAGGAACTTCGGACACCAGGCTGCTTACACGGCGGGACTTGAATATTCAAAAGGCAATATAATTGCCATGCTTGATGGTGATCTTCAGGATCCCCCGGAACTTTTACCGGAGATGTACAGAAAAATAACAGAAGAAGATTATGATATAGTAAGTGGTAAACGAAGCGGACGAAAGGGACATCTTGGACGAAATCTGTCGTCAACAGTTTTTCATCTTATTTTTAAAAATATCGGAGATATAAAAAACATGGAAAACTACGGTAACTATTCAGTTATGAAAAGAATAGCCGTAGAAGCTCTTTTGTCTATGAAAGAAAAGGTTCGTTATCTTCCCGGACTCAGAACTGTAATAGGATTTAAACAGGGCTTTGTTGAATATATCAGAGATGACCGCTTTGAAGGAAAACCGAAGATGACTTTCCGTAAACTGTTTACACTTGCATCTGATGCCATCTTTTCTTTTTCACGCTTCCCTATCGCTTTATGCCTTATTCTGGGTACTGTAGGCACGGCAGTGTTTATGGGAGCCGGATTATATGTGATCATTGCCAAAATAAGCGGAACAGCTGTCCCGGGCTGGTCATCGACCCTGCTCAGCCTGTATTTTTTAGGATCAATACAACTTGTTTTTCTGGGAATCATAGGAGAATATATTTTCAGAAATTACAAAGAATCACAAAACAGACCTGTTTATTTTGTACGAAAAATTTATGATGATACGGACACAAATTGATGGAAAACAGGATATTAAAATATATCTTTTTTATATTTTCAGCATCTCTACTCATATTAATGCTCCTGATGAGCAGAAATGCAGGCATTTCATGTGATGAAGTACTTCATTATGAACATTCGGTAGCCGTGTGTGACTTCTTTTCCACTCATGGTAAAGACACATCAGCTCTGCATACTCCGGAAACAAATCTTAAATACTATGGTCAGTCTTATGATAACATCACCACGATGCTTATCCGGTGGCTGGATATAGATGATGTTTACAAATTTCGTCATTTAATGAGTGCAGCAGCAGGATGGGCTGCTGTTATGATCACAGCATTGTTCGCTGTCTGGTTATCGGGATACGGAACAGCTGTTCTTGTTCTTCTTTTATTTGCCGTTTCTCCCGTTTTCCTTGGCCACTCAATGAATAACCTGAAGGATATACCATTTGCCCTTTCCTATATCGCAGGAATTTTCTTTTCGTTGCGTATTGTAAGGCCTGATAATGACGGCTACAGTCCTTTAAATGTCTTCCTTTTAATAATGGCAATAGCTTTTGCAATCAGTCTAAGGGCAGGCGGCTTGATTCTTATTTGTTATCTTTTTCTGTTTTTCTTTCTGGCAGAGTTGTATAAGTATTTCAACAGGAAAATATTTTCCATCTCCGGTGTACTGTGGAAACTAATTCTGCTTGTTCTGATATCTTTTGCTGCTTTTTTCCTGGGTATATTACTATGGCCCTATGCTTTGCATGGTCCCTTCCGGAATGTGGCGGAATCGTACCATATAATGGCACATTATCCTCTTAATTTCCGGCAGCTTTTCGAAGGAACAGCTCAATGGTCCGATTTGATGCCCTGGTATTTCATTCCAAAATCAATGCTGATAACCATACCTTTGATTGTTCTCACCGGTTTTTTTACTTTCTTCATTTTTGCAGGTAGGATATACAGGTCGGGTAAATTGTTTGTGACAGGATTGACGCTTGTTGCACTACTGTTTCCGCTTGTTTTTGTTATTATTATCAAATCGAATGTTTACAGCTCATGGAGGCAGTTTTTATTCCTGTACCCGGTCATTGTGCTTCTGTCGGCTACAGGCTTAAATTGTCTTTTCGTGGTTGTGAAGAACAGATTACTCAGGATAGCCATTATCTCCGCAATAATTATTACGTCTGTTCATCCTGCACTTTATATGATACGTAATCATCCTTATGAGTATATATATTTCAATCAGCTTGTTGGTGGATTAAAAGGTGCTTACGGTGATTATGAAACAGATTATTATTATACGGCACAAACTGAAGCCTCTGCCTGGCTGATCGATTATCTGAAGAATAACAATATTGACAGTGCTGTTATTAAGGCTACTTTTTCTGTTGAATGGCCCTTCCGGGATTATCCTGAATACCGGACATCTTATCTTAGGTTTGAAGACAGAAGTATGCATAATTGGGATTATGCTATAATAACAAACCGTTATATCCCGCCAATACATTTTAAAAACGGCAGGTGGCCGTCTTCAGCTTCTATTTTCAATATATATGCAGACAGTGTGCCTGTATGTACTGTTCTGAAACGTCGTACAAAGGCTGATTATTTGGGATATCAGGCTCTTATATCGAAAAAGTATGATAAGGCAGTAAAATATTTTGAAGAAGCTGTTAAGATTAATGACGAGGATGAAATGATTTTTTATAATTTTGCACGGGCGTTGAACGAAACAGGGCAGTCAGTAAAAGCTGATTCACTGTTAGCTGTAGCGCTGAAAATAAATCCCGGTTTCGAGCCGGTCCTGATGTATTCAGGAGATATTGCTGTTGAAAGGGATGAGAGAGAATCAGCTCTTGATTATTATGAAAAGCTGATTAAGGTCAATATGAAGCAATATGAGGCATATATCAAGCTGGCGCGTTTACTGGAGGAGAATGACCGGATGGAGGCAAGGAGATTATTAAGGGCTTGTCTCAGGATAAATCCTGGATACAGACCTGCAATAATTGCTCTGGGTGATACATACAGGGACACGAATATTGAAATAGCGAAAAAATATTACAGATTGGCAGATACTATTAATAATTAAATAAGCAATAAGATGAAAAAAGTATTACAAGTTATGGTTTTTTGTGCAGTTTTTGCGTTGGGAGCACTTACTGCAGTTAATGCCCAGCAGCCACAGGGCGGAATGACAGATACTGTTAATATGGATACAGAAGCTGTACCTACTTTCTATTATGATATTGAAGATGGTGAAGCAGGTGGATCAGCAGGAAAAAGCTCCACAGGAACTATAGCCATTATTATTGGTGCAGTTGTTGTTGTTGGTGCGGTAGCATTCTTTCTTCTGAAGAAAAAGAAATAGAATACCAGGCGTATTATTTCAGATGAAAAAAAAGAGGATATCTCAAAAGATAATCCTCTTTTTTTGTTACTATTTTCATTATTTATGCTTCTCCACCCTTTTTTACCAGCCTGTAACAAATAATTCCGTAAATGTTATCAGCCAGGGAGGGATTGCATCATTAAGGTTTGCCGTCAAATACAGAAGCTTAGAGTTTTTCCCAAACATTTCCTTTGGCATTTGAATTAACAGCGGCATGAATGAATTTCATACCTCTGACACCATCGTGTACTGTCGGGAATTCACCTGCTTTGAATTTCTGTTTACGTATTGATTTGGCAGCTCCTTTATAGATATTGGCAAGAGCTTCATAGATACCCTCAGGGTGTCCGGCAGGCATAGTGTGGCTTTCTTCTGCAAACTTTTCATTATATCCGTTAGCCGGTTTATAGATCTTTGTAGGTTCCGAATCACTCAACAGGTATAGGAAATTAGGTTCTTCCTGTTGCCACTTCAGACTGGCTTTTGAACCATATACAGCTATGGAGAGGTTATTCTCTTCTCCTGCAGCAACCTGGCTTGAGCGAACTATTCCTTTCAGTTTTTTATTAAATCTGAGAAGGACAGAGCCGTCAAGATCGAGTTTAACATTGTCTTTTACATTGTTAAGGTCGGCGAGGACTTCTTTTACTTCCAGTCCTGTAGTATATTCGATAAGGTTAAACGCATGAACACCGATATCACCCATACAGCTGCTTACTCCGGCATGTTCCGGCTCGAGGCGCCATACACCTGTTATCCGGCTTCCGGTATCATAGATGATGGAATTTATCCAACCCTGGTAATACTGGGCATCGATACGTTGTATTGTTCCCAGGATACCTTTGGCTATCAGGTCTCTCATTTGTCTTACCATGGGATATCCAGTATAGGTATGGGTAAGGGCGAAAGTAAGTTTATTTTTTTCTACCAGTTTTTCAAGGTCCTGTGCCTCTTTGACCGTCAGTGTCATGGGTTTTTCGCAGATTAGGTTGAAACCTTTTTCCAGAAGTTTCTTTGCGAAAGGATAGTGAAGGGCATTAGGTGTCACGATAGAAACAGCTTTCATTCTTTCTTTCTCAGGAAGTGCCAGTTCGGCCTTAATAAGGTCGTCGACGCTTTTGTATACACGATTGAGGTCTATACCTTCCTTTTTAGCAAATTCCTTTGATTTTTCATAATCGACATCGAAAACAC
Source organism: Bacteroidota bacterium (assembly GCA_012729475.1). Taxonomy (GTDB): domain Bacteria; phylum Bacteroidota; class Bacteroidia; order Bacteroidales; family VadinHA17; genus LD21. The sequence continues at coordinate 2,521 of JAAYDB010000036.1, read as the reverse complement.
CGCCTGCCAGTTCATAATCATTGCATATGCGTGAGGCACGGCGATGGGCATCACCTATGAATGCTCCAATGCCTCCGCCTATCATGCCAAATTTTATTTTTTCCATATATCTTCCAAATATTAAAATTTAAGTATTTACTAAACAAAATATTGTATACTGTTTTCTGGTGAGAAGGCTATGATTCTTTTGTTTTGCCTACTCTGCCTACAAAGAGTGATACAATAAGCAATATAGCTGCCATAATAGCTGGTATTAGCAGGCTCTGTTGTACTGTTGAGCCTACGCTGAGGTTACCGACAAACTTTGGTATTATGGTACCGCCAAGCAGACCTATTGAGAACATGACACCCAGGATGCTTCCGTACAGGCTGGGATCAAATTTAGAGAATGTAATACCTACCAGTGTGGGAAAGATAGGGGCAAAAGCCAGGCCTGCAAGTAAAACAGCCAGAATTCCGAGTCCGGGTGCTTTGGCAATAATCATCAGCAATATAGCTGCCAGGGCCAGCAGAGAAGAGTAAGTGACCAGTTTGGATCCCATGGCTGTAAGGTTTTTTACTCCGGAAACGAGAAAACGTCCTATCATCAGTGCCACACCAAAGAGGCTGAGCACCAGTCCGGCTTTTGCAGCCGGATCGATAGTGCCGGATGCTGTATAGAGTTCCTGCATAAGACTCTTTACCCATGTGCCCATTGATATCTCAAGAGCCATATAACAGAAGAGGGCCAGTGCGGCAATGAGGACGGCAGGCTTGATGGCTACTTTTGATGCTTTAGCAAAAGTGAATCCGACCTGTACCTTGGGGAATGTAGCCACAAGGCTTACAATCAGGAAAATAAGAAAGATAAAGGCAAGAACGATAAGAGCTATTTTGTAGCTTAACCCCATCGTTTCAATGATCAATACTATTAACAGAGGAGCTGTTACATAACCAAGACCGAAAAAACCATTCCCAAAATTACTGGCACGGGCAGGATCTTTGCCTTCAAAGAGGACTACAGGAATAAGGGTATTCCCGACGGTGTTACAGGCCATAGCTCCAAAGCCCATAATGATACAGGCTATCAGAGCTCCGGTGAAAGAAGATGCAGTGGCCAGAAGCAGCATGCTCAGACTGGTTGTTATATAACCAAAAATAGCCATAGGTTTATAACCGTATTTATCAACCATAGGCCCGATAAACAGCTGGACAATACACATTGTCAGGAAGGCTACCATAACAAGGGTACCTAACTGAGCTTCGTTGATACCAAGTGCAACCATCAGCTCACTTGATATGGAGCCAAGGATGATAAAACAGATTGCTAAGCCGAAAACAGCCATTAACGCAACGATTGCTGTAGTTTTTTTCATTATTCCTTTTTTTAAGTTAGCGGTTAGTGTAATGAGATTTGAAATCCGAAATACGTAAGACTATTTTTCAAATGATGAATCAAAAGCTATATTCGATGGGGGAAAATCGATCATTCTCACAAATTCACATGCTTCAGTGGCTCCGTGTTCACGGTCCATCCCATTATCTTCCCATTCAACGGATAAAGGTCCGTCATATCCAATGGCATTCAATGCTCTTATTATCTTTTCAAAATCGATACATCCGCGGCCCAGGCTCCTGAAATCCCAGTAACGGCCAAGTGTGCCAAATTCTGTATGACCACCGAAGACGCCAGCTTCAGCAGGAGAATCCAGCCATGCAACATCTTTCATGTGTACATGGAAAATCCTGTCAGCGAAAGTATAAATGAACTTAACATAATCGACTCCCTGGTAACCAAAATGTGATGGATCATAGTTGAAACCAAAGGCCGGATGATTATTAACAGCTTTAAGAGCCCTGCGGGCCGAAGCTATATCAAAAGCAATCTCTGTCGGGTGTACTTCCAGTGCAAACTTTATACCCATCTCCTGATAAGCATCAAGAATAGGAATCCATAGTTTTGCAAATTCACTGAATCCGTCATTTATCATCTTTGGTGTTACAGGAGGAAACGAATAGAGAAGATGCCAGATAGGGCTGCCTGTGAATCCGGTTACTATTGATATTCCCAGTTTTTTCGCTGCTTCACCAGTCTTTATTACTTCTTCGGCAGCACGCTTGCGGACTCCGTCAGGGTTACCATCACCCCAGATATAATCCGGAAGAATTGCTTTATGACGATCATCGATACGGTCTGCTACACATTGTCCCACAAGATGTGCAGAGATTGCAAAAAGCTTCAGATCATATTTCGCAAGCATCTCTTTTTTTGCAGCACAATAAGCATCATCTGCCTTATCAACTTCAAAATGGTCTCCCGTGCAACCAATTTCAAGACCATCATAACCAAATGATTTGGCTTTCTGACAAAGTGTCTCAAAAGGAAGATCTCCAAATTGTAATGTAACTAATGTAACTGGTCTTTTCATAATTATATAGTTTATATTAATGAATAAATTAGGTTTCTTTCTTTAACATCATCAAATATTACAATATAAATGAACCATAACAAGAATAAAAAATATTCTGTTAAAATACAATT
>JAAYDB010000035.1 GCA_012729475.1 Bacteroidota bacterium | reverse complement strand
CTTCTTCTCCTGACGCGGAGATTCCGCGTCAGCTACGATATCTGTACCTTTTCTGACCCCCTTCTTCAACTCCTTCAACTTTTTTCAACTTCTTCAACCTTCTTCTTCAACCTTCTTCATGAATCTTAACCCTTTTGATTTTTATAAGCCTATGCGAATAATTACTTATTTCCTGCTTATATATGCCAAGATGATCAACAGGATCTATCCTGACTCTTCCGGAAGCATGAATTATAAGACCCTGAGAAAGAATAATACCCGTGTGAGTTATTTGTCCACCGGCATGCCCAAAGAAAGCAAGGTCACCAGCCCTTGCTTCAGTGATAAAAGTGATCTCTTCTCCGTTTTCTGCCTGTTGCCAGCTGTTGCGCGGGAGGGTTATACCATGAATCTTAAAGACCAACTGTGTGAAACCTGAACAATCAAGTCCCGGGGCTATCCTGCCTCCCCATATATAAGGACAGTTGATGAATCTCATGGCTGTATCAGACAGTGATTCATTAATTGTTACATACGATTCTTTGAAGTCATGGGCTGTTGTATAGATATGATCAGCAATACGGAAGGTATGGTTTTTATAATCAGGATTATATATTTCACATCCAGCTTCCAGTATCATTTTTGTGTTATCATTCTTATAACAGAGCAGTGATCTGTTCAGTATAAAACTTTTTTCAGGCGTATCATGACCTGATTGTTGCAAGTGGTCCATATCTATCCAACCGGAAGAACCATCAAAATCTGTTCTGATCTTTGTCCAGTTGTCAATCTTGTCAAGTATGCAGTATGTTTCCCCGAAGAGTACCTGACTGAGCATTTCTGATCTGTGAGCAGGTGCTATTCTTAACGGAACAAAAACATTCTCGCATATAAAACGTTTCATATATTAAAAATTTATTAAAAATACTACATTTACTCAACAAAATATAAAGTTGAAATGGAAGCTTCAACAGTACGACAAAACGATTTTCAGAAATTCAGAAAAACAATAATTGACATACTGTTATTCATTATCAGTGCGTTAGTAGTGTCAGTGATACTCGTCAGAGGCAGAGAATATGACAGAATTAATATTAGCGGAACGATTATAGTTGTTACTGTTTATTATACTTCACTCTATCTTTTTCTGCTTCATTTCAGACCTGAAGCCCTGAAGGTTATCCGCAAAACCTTTTTTATTCTTCTGTCAATAATTATATTTCTGCTATTAACTAAATTAGCTTTAAATTATCAGATCAGAAACATAATTTATATAGTTCCCTATGCTGTTATTCCTGTTATAATAAGGACATTTTATGATTCGCGTCTGGCACTTTTCACATTGCTGATGACTCTTCTTCTTGCTGGCTTCCTGGTTGAGGATCCGTTTCCCTTCGTCATTCTGAATTTCTTTACAGGGATGGTTGCTATTTACACGCTTACTAATAATTTCCGCAAAAGCAGATTGTTTTTTACCTCACTGATGGTGATAGTCAGTTACTATATTTTATGTCTTGGATTGACTATAATGGACAATGGCAGTCTGAGAGATCTCGTCTTGTCTGATTATATTCTCTTTACTGTAAACGGATTCCTTGTTTTAATAACCTTCCCTCTTATAATCTTTTTTGAACAAAAATTCCTTTTGATATCAGATACCACTCTCTTAATGCTGGCGGATCCTAATCAGCCTCTCTTAAGGAAACTGGCCACTGAAGCTCCCGGTTCATACCAACATTCTCTTCAGGTAGCCAATCTGGCAGAAGAAGCTGCCCGGGCCATAGGTGCCAGCATGCATCTTGTACGTACCGGAGCTCTTTATCATGATATAGGGAAAATAGCTGAACCGGCATTTTTTATAGAGAATCAAAGGGAAGGAGTCAGTCCTCATGACAATCTTGACCCAAAGGAAAGTGCCCGTGTGATCATTAATCATGTAAAACATGGCGTTGTGCTGGCGAAAAATTATAAAATACCTGTACAGGTAATTGATTTTATACGGACTCATCATGGTACTACTGTAGCTTATTACTTTTACAAAAAGTATGTTGATTTGCATCCCGAAGAAAAAAATAACCAGAAGGCTTTTACATATCCGGGTCCAAAACCTTTTTCAAAAGAGACAGCAGTTGTGATGATGGCTGATGCTGTTGAGGCATCATCCAGAACACTGGACAAATATACTGAGGAAGGTATCAGTGAAGTAGTGGAGAGAGTTATGTATCTTCAGGAACAGGATGGACAATATTCTGATGCTCCGCTTACTTACAAGGATATTTCGGATATAAAATCTGTTTTTAAGAGAAGGCTTTCCAATATCTACCATGTCAGAATAGCCTATCCCGACAGATTCTAAGAAGTGTCAGCGCATATCGATAACCTCGACTCCTTTGTATTTTGATGCCGTAAAACTGAACATATCCGGTTCAGTCGTTTTCCCCAGATCATAATCCTTAACAGACAGCGTTAAGGTAATACCGTCTCTTCTCTTATATTCGGCACTAAGGAGTTTTAATGAAGGTTTTTCTATGTTAAGTCTCACTCTGATCAGTTCCTCTTTGGTGTCTTCAGGATACAGATCGATCAGCCATGAATTGGTTTTTTCCTGCAATAACCTGCATTTATATCCGCTCTTATACATAGTAAAAATCGATGAAGGACGGCTCTGAAAAGAATCATCATCCTTGTCAGGTTCTGTAATAGTCACTTCTCTTTCGGCCGGCAGGTAACTCCACGATGTTTTACCATTGTACCATATTATATTATCAGGTAGATCAAGTTTATAGCTGTCTTTGCTCAGAATAACCGAGCCAGTAATAGTGTCACGGTAATTCTCCATCTGGTCGTCAGTTATTAAAAGAAAGTCAATTGATACGGAAGGTGCTGATATTGCTGCAGAGGAGAATTTGTCCAGAATACTTACTGCAGCCTGATCGCTCTGACTTTTCAGCGTTATGAATGGGATCAGAATAAAAAATAAAAGGATAAAAATGTTTCTCATGATAATCTTTTTATTCAAGATTATTCAAAATCTGTTCCAAAACGTACATATCAGGACATAAAACATCTCTGGCTTTGCTTCCTTCAAAGGGACCGACAATTCCTGCGGCTTCAAGCTGGTCAATGATCCTGCCTGCCCTGTTGTAACCAATTGACAGCTTCCTTTGTATGAGAGAAGTTGATCCCTGCTGATGCTGGACAACCAGTCTGGCTGCTTCATCGAACATAGGATCTCTTTTTTTCAGATCAACCTCAAGGACGCCTGATTCTTTATCATCAATATATTCCGGCAGATGCATCGCATCGGGATAACCCTGCTGGGAACCGATATATTCAGTCAGCTCTTCTATTTCCGGAGTATCGATGAAAGCACATTGAACCCTTACAGGTTCACTTCCTGATGATACCAGCATGTCGCCACGGCCTACCAGCCTGTCGGCGCCCGTTGAATCAAGTATTGTCCTGGAATCGATTGAAGAGAAAACACGAAAAGCAATACGTGTCGGGAAATTGGCTTTTATAAAACCGGTGATGATGTTGGCCGACGGTCTCTGTGTCGATATAATAAGATGAATACCTATCGCTCTTGCCAGCTGTGCAAGTCTTCCTATAGGCCCTTCTATTTCCCTCCCCGCAGTCATTATCAGATCAGCAAACTCATCAATAATAAGGACTATATAGGGAAGATATTTATGGCCTTTCTCAGGATTCAGTTTTCTTGATATGAATTTTTCGTTATACTCTTTGATGTTTCTTGACTGGGCTCCTTTTAAAAGCTCAAGCCTGTTATCCATCTCAATACAGAGGGAGTTGAGTGTGTTGATTACCTTTTGGGTATCTGTTATTATAGCATCTTCTTCTCCTGGAAGCTTGGCAAGAAAATGACGCTCAATCTTTGAATATAAAGGTAACTCTACTCTCTTGGGATCAATCAGGACAAATTTAACCTCAGCAGGATGTTTTTTATAGAGGATAGAGGTTATTATAGCATTTATCCCCACCGATTTACCCTGTCCTGTCGCTCCGGCAACAAGCAGATGAGGCATCCTGGTAAGGTCAACAATGTATGGATCGTTAGTTATAGTACGGCCCAGGGCCAGGGCAATATCGAATCTTGATTCCTGAAAAGCTTTTGAAGTGATAAGGGACCTCATGGAAACCATCTCCGGATTTTTGTTCGGTACCTCAATGCCTACAGTGCCTCTGCCTGGAATGGGAGCTATTATCCTTATACCCAGAGCAGAAAGATTCAGGGCAATATCATCTTCAAGCGATTTAATACGGGCCAGTCTTACACCTCGCTCAGGGACAATCTCATAAAGTGTCACCGTAGGACCCACTGTTGCAGAGATTTTCCGGATACTAATTTTATGGTCGCCAAGTGTTTTGATGATATTTTCCTTATTTTCAAACACTTCTTTATTATCAAAAGCACTTTCTGATTTATGCTCTTTTAGTATTGATATGGGAGGGAATTTATATCTGGAAAGATCCAGCCGAGGATCATAATTATCCATTATCTGTTCCACTTCCTCTTCTGACAGAATATCTTTAGCCTCAGGTTTTGTAATGTTAATATCAACATCCTGATGACGTTTATTATCTGTCTTATCTTTATCCAGATCATGTATAAGTGATCCGCTCAGGGGTGGGAGTCTGTCATATACCCTTTCTTCATCAGTAGTGACAGTTCTGTTTTTAACGTGAAATGATACCTGGCTTTCATCATCATTTTCTTCTCTTTCATCTGTTCCCGGATGAAGGAGTGTACTTGATATCCCGGATACTTCTTCTCCGGTATCAGAGGAATCATCATTGCCTCTTCCTGAGAAAGGTGGCATAGACGGTACTTTGATCTTAAAGACAGAAGGAGACACTCTTAAAGCAAACACCAGATATGTGAGAGTGATGAGACCGATAAGAATACCTGTCCCGATTTTCCCCATAAAGGCATTAAGCCATCTTGTAATTACGAAACCCTGTGCTCCTCCGGGCCCGCCGAACAGGTAACCGTCTGATTGACCAAATATATAACTGAGAATGAGAGAAAGAATAATAGCAGCAAAAGTAAACCTGGACATGAGATTCCATAACCTGATCCCTGGAAATTTTAACAAATAAAGGCCTATTGATGCTATTATGGCAGGTATGAAAAAAGCCCCGAAACCGAAACCGTATCCAATTATCATTTTGGCCAGAAAATGCCCGCTTTTACCTGACCAGTTCCTCACTTCTACCTCGGGTCCGGATATTATATCAGCATTCTGAAGACTGAGATCAGTCTTCCACCAGAAAAGGTAGGAGATACAGGCAATAAGCAAATACAAAGCAAATCCTGTTATGAGGATGCCAAATACGAACTCAATCTTTTCATTACCGACAGATGACTTTGACCTGGATGAATTTTTACTCTTCCTGCCGCTTTTTATTTTATTATCTTCTTTTTCTTTACTCATTACAGTTAGAAAAATGCAAGGCAAAGTTAATAAAATTGACCTGCACAATGCAGGAGAAAATTGTTTTTATACACAATTACAATTATAGACATTCAGCCGAAACAAGAAGACAGAAGCGCGGGTATTGATCTTTTAATTGCCCGTTCAAAGAGTCGAGATCTTGTAAATAAATCTGTTTATCTCTTCACGGGATACCCTGATATATTTCTCTCTTCTCTCGAATGTTTTATCCTCAACCTCTTTTTTATAGACAGTCTCAGCATCAAAATGTAATTCAGCAGGACCCAGAAGAAAAAAGAAATCCATCAGAACACCGTCTATTTCATGAAAAGGGGTTCCTGCATTCGGGTTCTTGACATTTATTTCATCAGTATACCATATATTGTAAATCTTTCCCCTGTCTGCAGGGAAGGTTATTTCAGCATTTCTGCAATTATAACCGCAAATAACTTCAGTCCTGCCTGTCTTTTTTATTTCAATGTCACTCATTGCATCAAAACCCGGATGTAATTCTCCCGGATCTGCAGCATAATAGTATCTCCATGTGAGCAGACTTATATAGGTATCATATATCTTATCTTTGGGATTGGACAGGTTCAGAATCCCTGAATTACCGAAGGGGGCAGATATATCAAACAAGATCTTGTCATCCTTGAATGAAACTATCAGGTTTTTTGGCATAATTTCTCTGGGCAGAAGGCCTGATTTGCCGGCATAACTGATACTATAATGGATCTCTCCTTCATCAATATATTTCCCCCCTTTATGTTTGCAGGAATATCCTGTAACTCCAATAATGAAGGCGAAAAAAAATACAGATCTCAATCTCACTAAATACTGTTTTATGAATTACGTAAATGTAATATTTTTTTTTATTCCATTCCTTCAGTATTTTCATGGGCTATAAATAAGAATTGTTACCTGTATGATATCTGTTTTCATGTAAGACAGAGGATCAAATTTTTATTAAATTTGCAGTTTTATCAGCTTTCGGGTAATCCCGGGAAATAAATTTTTTTACTATGAGTATCAATCTTAAAAACAGGCATTTTCTTAAACTACTTGATTTTTCTCCTGAAGAGATACTTTATCTTCTGGAATTATCTTCAGAACTCAAAACATCGCGTAAGGAGAATAGAGAAAGGCAATATCTTAAAGGAAAGAACATTGCCCTGATATTTGAAAAAACTTCGACCCGTACCCGTTGTGCTTTTGAAGTTGCAGCTTTCGATCAGGGAGCAAATGTTACCTATCTCGGGCCCTCTGGTTCGCAGATAGGGCATAAAGAATCAATGAAAGACACTGCCAGGGTACTTGGCAGGATGTACGATGGTATAGAATACCGGGGCTTTGGTCAGGATATTGTTGAAGAACTTGCCCGCTATGCAGGCGTACCTGTATGGAATGGCCTCACCAATGAGTTTCACCCTACACAGGTGCTGGCAGATTTTATGACTATAAAAGAATATTCGGCAAAGCCTCTGCAGAAAGTCACTTTATGTTATCTTGGTGATGCCCGTTATAATATGGGTAATTCTCTTATGGTTGGATCAGCTAAGCTGGGTGTCGATTTCAGGATTGCAGCCCCGAAAGAATTTCAGCCTTCTGAAGATCTGGTCAGGGAATGTAATGACATCGCCCGGTCAACAGGTGCTAAGATACTTGTTACTGACAAGCTTGATGATGCAGTCAAAGGTGCTGATTTTCTTTACACTGATGTGTGGGTTTCAATGGGAGAAGCGGAATCTGTATGGGCTGAGAGGATCAATAAGCTGAGACCATACCAGGTGAACAGGTCGGTCATCGGAAAAACAGGCAATCCGGAGCTCAGATTTCTTCATTGTCTGCCCGCTTTTCATAACAGGGAGACGAAGGTGGGAGAGGAGGTGTACAGCAAGTATGGACTTGACGGTCTGGAGGTTACGGAAGATGTTTTTGAATCGGAAAACTCCATAGTTTTTGATGAAGCTGAAAACCGTCTTCATACAATCAAAGCAGTTATGGTTGCCACTTTGGGTGAATAATAAATATCTTTTTCCCTTTTTCTGCTTTTTGTGAAATATAAGACCAAAGATTGATCTTTATTTTATCAGCTCCCTGACGAAATAAAAAGTCAGAACAAACGATGCTGCAAGCTTAAGTCCTATACCTGTAAGAAAACCAAGCAGACTCCCGAAACCGGCCTTAATGGCATATTTAATATCATCTTTAAAAATAAGTTCTCCTACAATAGCCCCGATAAGCGGACCTGCTATTATACCTACAGGCCCAAGGAAAAGACCTATTATCAGGCCGACAGTAGCTCCGCGTGTGCCGTACTTAGACCCTCCGAATTTTTTTGTACCCCATATAGGTACAACATAATCAAGCAAGGTGACAATAATAGTCATGACGGCCAGTATAATAAGTATGTTGGCAGAGAAATGTCCGAATCTTGAAAAATGAAGAAGTATCAATCCCAGATAACTGACAGGAGGACCCGGCAGTACAGGCACCAGACAACCTATTATCCCTGTCAGCATAAGGATAATTCCCAGTATAAGAAGAATATAGTCAGGCATTCAGGTTTTGTATAAAGACAGAAAGATTATTTCTTGCCGAGATCGTCAAATTCAATATTGGTAAACTCTTTTGTACTAAGAACCTCATCACCCGTATTATCTTCAATATCTGAAAGGGAATGTGTCCTCTCTGTCTCATCCCTGCCGTTATCAATATAAGCTACAGCATCTCTTAACCCTTCGGTAAACTTGTCAAAGTCCTCCTTGTAGAGAAAGATCTTGTGTTTTTCATAAAACACTTTCCCTTCCTTGCCCATACGCTTCTTGCTTTCTGTAATAGTAAGATAGTAATCTTCCTTTCTGGTAGCTTTTACATCAAAAAAATAAGTCCTTTTTCCGGCACGGACAACCTTTGTGAAAATCTCCTCCTTCTGGTTCTTTTCTCCATTCCCGTTTACATCTTCTTTTATTCCGCTTTCTTCTTCCATTTCTAAGTAAGTTAATGTTAGGGGTTTAATTCATGTTGTCAAATGTAATAAATATTTTTTCAAATAAAAACCGGGCAAAGGAAATGTCCGGGTTTTTTTGTATACTTGTTTTGATGGTAAGGGAAAAAGAGTATTTTTGCCCGTAAATTCCAGGTTCTTTAAATATGATAAGCAGAAGACTATTACGGATAAAAGCACTTATGGCTCTCTATGCTTTTAACCGCAGACAGGATGATGACCTGCCAAGGGCTGAAAAAGAATTATTATTCAGCATTGAGAAAACATATGATCTTTATTTTTATATTCTGCTCCTTTTGGTAGAATTATCAGATATAGCCGCTGACAGAATTGATAAAGCTCTTAATAAAAAGATGCCCACATCCGAAGATCTCAATCCAAACAGACGTTTTGCCGACAATGTTCTGATATCCCAAATAAGAAAGAATTCTGAATTAAAAAAATACGTCTCATCCTCCAAATTGTCATGGGTTAATTATAGCCATGTGCCCCGTACAATTTATAATACACTGGTTTCATGGGATCCTTACCGACTTTATATGACATCGCCCGAAAACAATTATCAGTCTGACAAAAAATTCATCCTTAAGCTTGTAAATGAATTGTTGCCCGACTCCGAAGACCTTGCCGGATTTCTCGAAGAACAGAGTATTTACTGGAATGATGATCTTGAATATGTGCTGGTGATGATCGGGAAAACACTGAAAAAGTTCAGATCAGCCTCAGATGATTCTATTACACTCATGCCTCTTTACAAAAACCATGAAGATGAAGAGTTCGTGAAACAGCTTTTCAGAAAAACAGTCCTTCACTCAGGAAAAAACACGGAGCTTATCGAGAATAATACAACTAACTGGGAAATAGAACGGATAGCACTAATGGACATACTCGTGATGCAACTGGCTGTTACGGAAATTATGGAATTTCCTGAAATACCTGTGAAAGTAACTCTTAATGAATTCATCGAGATAGCTAAGTATTATTGTACAGCAAAAAGCAGTACATTTGTCAATGGAATACTTGATAATATTGTTAAAGAAATACGGGAAAAAGGACTATTTAATAAATTTGGCAGAGGACTTGTGGGAGAGTTTTCAGAAGAAGCATGAAATATAAGCTTTTGGCAGATGTGTTTCCGGATATACTGATAAAACCACATTATCAAAAAAACAAATAGGCATGATCAAAAAAAGTATGAAAACAATATTGAACATAACTGTTTTTCCGGTTTTTATATTACTAATTACCATAAGTTGCGGAAAAAATCAGAAAAGCAGCAATAATGAAGCCCACTCATTAGTTGCAGATACAGGAAAAGCAGTGATCACTTTCACAGAATATGAACATAACTTTGGCAGAGTAGAATCAGGAGAAAAAGTAGCTTGTTTCTTTTCATATGAGAATGCAGGAACAGGGAACCTGGTCATTAATTCAGTATCTGCAAGCTGTGGTTGTACCGTACCAAAGTATAACAAGAAACCTCTTGCTCCAGGAGAGAATGGGACTCTTGAGGTGGTATTCAATACTGCTGGTTATAGCGGACTTCAGACCAAATCAATAACAGTCCATTCAAATGCCGAACAACCTGTTGTACTGATAAGAATAATGGCTGAAGTGGTAAATGAACTTTAAAAACTTTGTTAAGAGAAAATAATAATCAATTAATATTAATCAATTAATTACACAATGATCAATTTATCTTTTTTGAGTCTGTTGGGACAGCAGACAGCTGCCGGACAAAATAATCCACTGGTTACTTTTTTACCTCTGATCCTGGTATTTGTTGTATTCTATTTCTTTATGATCAGACCCCAGATGAAGAAACAGAAAGAGATGACTAATTACAGGAGCAGCCTTAAAAAAGGAGATAAAGTTATTACAACAGGAGGATTATATGGCAGGGTTCTTGAAGTAAAAGACAATTATGTGATGATGGATGCAGGAGGAGACGTAAAACTTAAAGTTGATAAGAATGCTCTTCTGAAAGATCCTTCTGCCGATAATTAATAAAAAGGGCTGCCTGACCCATTGATTAAATGTCAAAGAAAGACGGAATACAATCGGACAGATCTTCCAAAAAAGGGGCAAATGCTCTCAGAGACAGGATTTTGATATTTACTGTTTTCCTGTTCCTGTCATTTATTTTCTGGTATCTCAATTCATTGGGCAAAAACCTCGAAACAGATATAAGATATCCTGTTAGGTTTATTAATCCGCCGGGAGATGATGTGCTGGCTGAAGATAAACTCCCTTCAAAGCTGAATCTGTATCTGACAGGCCCGGGATATTCAATACTGGATCTGAAAATGTCAGCTAACAGAGCCCCTGTTATTATTGATCTCTCGCAGGTCTCTTACCGGCCCGTTCAATCTGGTGAACCATCGGATTATTTCATCGTCACTTCAGCATTGGTCGGAGATATTGGCTCTCAGCTTAAGTCTGTGTGTAAGATAACGGGTGTCAAACCCGATACTTTGTTTTTTAGCTTTGAAAAGAGCACGGACTGATTATTTTTTATCCTGAAGCCTTAATGTAACTCCTGTACAAATAATAGTATATATTATTTGTTTTACATCCGGATTTATCTCCGTAGGGTACTTCAGGCTAAACAAAACAATTAATAATTAAACAGACGAATGAAACTGGGAATCACAGGGGGAATAGGAAGCGGTAAGACATCGGTATGCAAAGTGTTCGGTGTGCTGGGGATACCCGTTTTTTTCGCCGACCCTGAAGCACGAAGGATTATGAATAACCATCCTGATGTTATAAAGGGTATTAATGAAATAGCAGGGAAAAATCTTTATCCTGACGGAAATCTTGATTCAGCCGGACTGGCATCTCTTATTTTTAATGATGAAAAACGGCTGAAAGAAGTTAATTCCCTTGTTCATCCTCTGGTTTTCAGATATTTCAGGGAATGGGCCGACAGACAAAGTTCTCCTTATGTGATCATGGAGGCAGCTATATTATTTGAAAGCGGAGCTTCAGAGCTGGTTGACAGGGTTGCAACTGTTGTGGCTCCCATTGAAGAACGAATTACAAGGGTAACTTTGAGAAATAAACTAACGCGTGAACAGGTCTATGAAAGGATCAGATCGCAAATGGATGACGAGACAAGAATAAAAATGTCGGATTATATAATACACAATTCAGAAAATGATATGATCATACCGGTGATACTGAGAATACATGATGATATTTTAAACCATCTGAATGCCTGATGTGATATGGGAAATTTTGGTAAATGGATAGGAGGTGGCCTGGGATGGGTAATGGGAGGTCCTATAGGGGGCCTGCTGGGATTTCTTGTGGGTTCGCTTGTTGATAATACCACTGTTACTACCGGATCTCTTTCCGGAGGAGTTAGAAGAACTACTCCCGGTGCTTTCGGTGTTAGCCTGCTGGTATTGATGGCAGCTGTTATGAAGGCTGATGGGAAAGTTGTCAAATCCGAACTTGATTATGTAAAAGACTTCCTGATACGACAGTTTGGGAAGGACGCAGCTGCGGAAGCTACAATAATGTTAAGGGATATTCTGAAACAGGAGATACCTCTCCGGGATGTATGCATGCAAATTGCCGGTAACATGGACTATTCATCCCGCCTCCAGCTTATGCACCTGCTCTTTGGTGTCTCTATGGCCGACGGAGGTGTAACACCTCAGGAAGAATCTGTTATTGAAAAAATCTCCTCTTTCCTCGGTATATCTTCTTCCGACTTCCTTTCAATAAAAAATATGTTTATCCCCGATACTGATGCCCTGTATAAAATTCTTGAAATAGACTCTTCCGCTTCTGATGAAGAGGTCAAGAAAGCATACAGAAGGATGGCTATGAAATATCATCCCGACAAGGTCAGTCATCTGGGCGATGATATAAAGAAAAGTGCCGGACAGAAATTCAGAAAAGTGAATGAGGCTTACCAGAAAATCAAAAAGGAAAGAAATCTGACCTGATTTGTAATAAAAAGCTGTATAACAAATCTTAAAATTCCAATACATCAATTAAATTTGCATCTAAAAGGAAAAATATGGTATTAAAGGATATATTGTCTATTTCCGGAGAATCCGGACTTTTCAGGTTCGTTGCACAGGGTAAAAATGCAATTATTGTGGAACATCTTGAAACAAAAAAGAGAAGTACTGCATTTGCTTCTGCTAAAGTAAGTTCCCTCGATGAAATATCAGTGTTTACTGAAGAAGAAGATATTGCCCTGAGTGAGATCTTTGATGTTATTTACGAAAAAGAGAACGGAAGTAATACAATCGATTATAAATCCGATCCTGAGAAACTTAAAACATGGTTTTCCGGAATTGTTCCTGATTACGACAAGGAAAGAGTCTATGTAAGCGATATCAGAAAAATTGCTAACTGGTATAATATTTTACAATCACTTGATTTGCTTGTAAAAGAGACACCGGAAGAAGAGCAAACTGTTGAAGAAGATGATGCAGAACTAACAAATAAATCATCCGGAGAAACTGCGACAGTTAAGAAAAGAGAGGCTTCATCGGAGAAAAAAGCTGAAGTTGAAAAAGACGGATCTGCTTCTGCTACGGGAAAGACTAAAAAAATAAAATGAAAACTTTATTCCTCTGGTCATGAATTTTGGCGGTGCCGAAGTCCTTTATGATTATGAATCTTCCGGAATAATAATTCTCCCTGTACCTTACGATGCAACAAGTACATGGATGAAAGGTTCCGATAAGGGTCCGGAAGCCATTATGGAAGCATCTGTTAACCTGGAATTCTATAATATAGAGACTAAAACTGAAGTGCACAGGAAAGGTATTTATACTGCTGAACCTGTCATGACAGGCGGTTCTCCTGAGGAACTGGTCCTTGCTGTACGAAACAGGGTGAGCGATATTCTTGGAGATAATAAGTTTCCTGTAATAGTGGGAGGCAATCATACTGTCAGCATAGGATCTGTACGAGCTTTCTCTGAACGATTCGATGACCTGTGTGTTCTTCAGCTTGACGCTCATGCTGATATGCGACAGCAATATGAAGGTTCATCACTCAATCATGCCTGCGTGATGTCCAGGGTAGTGGAGATGGTACCGGCAGTACAGGTAGGGATCAGAAGCGTGGCTGCTGAAGAATTACCCTTTATCAGGCAGGACAGGATCTTTTACGCTCATGAACTGTATCATGACAGTACCTTATATGATAATGCAGCCAACCTTCCCTGCAGCAATGTATATGTTACTATTGATCTGGATGTGCTGGACCCTTCAATTATGCCCTCAACAGGAACACCGGAACCGGGAGGCCTCGATTATTACAGGATGATGCATTTCCTGAGAGATGTTACAAGAAAAAGAAATATAGTGGGTTTTGACATTGTCGAACTGTGTCCTGCACCGGTAAATAAAGCTCCTGATTTCACTGCTGCAAAAATCATATATCAGTTCCTAAGCTATATATTCGCATAATCTGCTTTCGCCCCTTCAACTTCTTCAACTCCTTCAACTCCTTCAACTTTCTTTTCAACCTCTTGCATATTCGTATATTCTGTTATTCTTCTCCTTTGGCTTCTTCCCATATTGCATTCATTTCATCAAGAGTCATGTCCTGAAGTGGGATGCCCTTTTTTATAGTCTTTTTCTCAAGATAGTTAAAGCGTCTGATGAATTTCCTGTTTGTTTTTTCCAGAGCTGTCTCGGGGTCAATATCATAAAGACGGGCTGCATTTATGACTGAAAAAATAAGATCACCGATCTCTGATTCTATATTGTCTTTGTTATTATTGATTATCTCATCCCTTAGTTCATCGATCTCTTCCCTTACTTTATCCCATATCTGTTCCTTTTTTTCCCAGTCAAAACCAACACCTCTGACTTTTTCCTGGATCCTGTTGGCTTTTATCATAGCCGGCAAAGATGGCGGCACTCCGGACAAGACAGGTTTGTAGCCATTCTTTTCCCTGATCTTCAGTTGTTCCCAGTTCTCTTCAACTTCCCGGGCTTCTTTAACCTTTACATCACCAAAGACATGAGGATGCCTGTAAACAAGTTTCTCGTTTATCCCTTTAAGAACATCATATATGTCGAAACTGCCTTTTTCATCTCCTATTTTTGCGTAAAAAACGAGGTGAAGCATCAGGTCTCCCAATTCATTCCTGACAGCTTCATCATTTTGTGATAATATGGCTTCTGCCAGTTCATAGGTTTCTTCTATTGTTAGCTTGCGAAGAGTATTAAAAGTCTGCTTCCTGTCCCAGGGGCATGAAGCCCTGAGCTTATCCATGATATTGAGAAGCTTTTCAAACTCTTCCACACTTTTCTTCTTGTCAATCATTATTATTTAATTAAAAAAGATGATCCGGCTCAACCGGTTTCTTTATATTTTCAATCCGTATAACGGATCCTGTTCCCAGACTAAGAAGTTCAGCCACATTGGCCCCATTTATGGCTATTTCAAGTAATTCAAGAGAGTTGAACCTTGCAAGCAATTCCCCTACAGGCACATCGCTGTATTTTTTTACAATATGCCCTGTATGATTCTTATTGCTCTGCACGGATATCTTATACTCTTTACCTTCAAAAACCCTGTAGAAGACCTCACGTGTAATATTTGACACAGCGTTTCCGTATGAGTCAATAAAAATTATACTTCCGGTTATTACATCTTTGTCGATTGTGGCTCGGAGAGGAAAACGTTCACTTATTTTAACAGGAGTATTTCCAATCTCTGACAGTTTTTTACCTTTCATAAGATCGGCAGCAACTCTGGCAAAGAGCTCAAGTTCATCTACGTCATCATAACTGTCAATTCTTACGGCTTCGTATATTTCATTATTCAAAACCAGATTAAATATCCCATTATCTGTGCCAATGAAAAAATGCCCTCCGGCTTTCACTAACAGATGATCCTGCTGGGGTAAAGCTTCTGAGTGTACACAGATAATGTGAATCGTACCTTCAGGATAATTTCTGAAGGTATTCCTTATAACAAACGAAGCATGCATTATATCAAAAGCCGGTATATTGCTGGCATTGTCGATTATTGTAATGTCCGGACATAAGGAACAGAGCTTACCCTTAATTATTCCCTGATATATGTCATCAGGTCTCCACTCGGTAGTAAGGGTTATTGTTCTCATAGGAAAAAACTTTTGACAAAGATAATCTTCTAAAGAAAAATAAGCTTACTTTGCACTGTTCCCGGACTCTTTTTTTATAAACAATTGTTGGGATTACAAATCAGTAATAATTAAAAATAAATAAGTTTCACAGGACCTGGGATAATGACAGAAGTAGTAATTTTTCTAGAGGATATTGATCCTGTTGTTTTTTTAGGTACAAACAATTCGCTGCTTGATAAAATCCGGAGTTTCTTTCCCAAAATTAAGATCTTATCCCGTGGTAATGAGATTAAATGTATCGGGGAGGAGAATGAAATAACTCTTTTTGCGGAAAAATTCAATGATCTCATTGAGTATTACAGGAAATATAATCGTCTTGATGAACAGGATATAGAGAAATATTTCCTTGATGCCGATCATATGAAATCAGCATCCAATGGCGATTTTGAACAGATTCTCATCTTTGGCACCAGCGGAAAACCTATCAGGGCACGTACTATTAACCAGCTCAGGCTCGTTAATGATTACAGGAAGAATGACCTGATAATTGCAGAAGGTCCTGCCGGAACAGGAAAAACATATACTTCAATTGCCTTGGCAGTAAAAGCATTAAAAGAGAGAGAAGTAAAGAAGATAGTCCTTACCCGTCCTGCCGTGGAAGCAGGAGAAAGGCTGGGTTTCCTGCCGGGTGATATGAAGGAAAAGCTGGACCCTTACCTGCAACCCCTCTATGATGCTCTTCACGACATGCTTCCTTATAAGAAACTGGAAACATGGCTGGAAGACGGGACTGTCCAGATAGCTCCCCTGGCTTTTATGAGAGGGAGAACCCTCGAAAATGCTTTTGTTATCCTTGATGAGGCTCAGAATGCTACAGTAAACCAGCTCAAAATGTTCCTTACAAGAATGGGTGTTTGCTCAAAATTTGTCATGACAGGCGATTCTACCCAGATTGACCTGAACAGAAAAACCGACTCGGGCTTACTCCAGGCTATGAGGATACTGACCGGTATAGAGGGTGTTTCAGTGATAAAATTCGACGAACGTGATATTATTAGACATAAACTTGTAAAAAAAATAGTTAAAGCCTATGAGGAAGAAGAAAAAACAACAACAAATTCAAACAATAATAAACCGGAATAGTTTATATCATTAACATGATACATTTGTATGAGCAATGACAAAATGCCTGAATAAATTGAAGAGATAATAACTGTTAAAAAATCATTTATGCACAGGACACTCCTTAGTTCAGATTTTAACTTCCCGGGACAGAAAAGCCGTTATAAAGGAAAAGTGAGAGATGTTTACAATATTGACGATAAATATCTCCTTATGATAGTATCAGACCGTATATCCGCCTTTGATGTCGTATTGCCCAGAGGAATACCTTATAAAGGTCAGGTTCTGAATCAGATTGCTGCAAAATTTCTTGATGCTACCAGTGACATCGTTCCTAACTGGAAAATAGCCACTCCTGATCCCTCTGTTACAATAGGATATAAATGTGAACCCTATCCTGTTGAAATGATTGTCAGAGCCTGTCTCACAGGAAGTGCCTGGAGAAGTTATAAGGCAGGAGCAAGAGAAATATGCGGCGTCAGGATACCGGATGGAATGAAGGAAAACCAGAAATTTGATAAACCTGTCATTACACCTACCACTAAGGCTGCTCAGGGAAATCATGATGAAGATATCTCACGTGATCAAATCCTCAAAGCAGGTCTTATACCTGAAGAAGAATACGATATGATCGAGGAATATGCAATGGCTGTTTTTGAAAGAGGGTCTTCAATAGCTGACTCTCATGATCTTATTCTTGTAGATACCAAATATGAGTTTGGTAAAATGAATGGTGAAATCTGCCTTATTGATGAAATAAATACTCCCGATTCTTCACGTTATTTCTATAAGGAAGAATACCAGGAAAGGCTCGATAATGATCTTCCGCAGCGACAATTATCAAAAGAGTTTGTGAGAGAATGGCTTATGGCTAACGGTTTCCAGGGACAAAAAGGACAGAAAGTCCCTGAAATGACTGATCAGTTCGTAAATGAAATATCTGAGCGGTATATTGAGTTATATGAAAAAATTACAGGTGAACGATTCATCAGAACCGATATAGAAAATATTGAAGAAAGAATAGAAATGAACTGTATGAAATTTCTTTCTTCGTTGTAAAGAGAATATAATGGATTTAAAATATATAAACAGATCTTTCTTTTTTATAGCTTTTTTTCTCACAGGCATATTGTTCAGGGCAAATGCCCAGGTTGTTGTTGAAAAATCAAATGATAAGGTCATAATATCTGGAACCACTTTCTATATTCATACTGTCAAAAAAGGAGAAACAGCTTATTCTGTTTCCAGGGCATATGGTGTTACCATTGATGAACTGACAAAAGAAAATCCGCCTGCTGTTTATGGACTAAAAGAAGGGCAGACACTCAGAATACCGTACAGGGAGGTTCCTGATGAGCCTCCGCAAACAGTTTTCCCTGTTCATGAACAGCATGATTATGACAGGTTCATCTATCACCAGCTGCGCCCCGGTGAAACTGTCTATTCTCTGTCTAAGCTCTATGGTGTTTCAGATGACCAGATCATATCAGCTAATCCGGGTATTGATATTACAAAACTCCCTGTGGGTGCTGAGATTGCAGTCCCACGCAAAGAATTCATGACCGGAAAACAGGAATTTGCAATTCAGAGCTCAAAATACCTGTTTCATAAAGTGGAACAGGGTGAATCCTTATCGTCAATAGCTGAGAAATACGGAATAACACTCAGGATATTACGAAGGGAAAACAGAAATATCCGCTTCCCACAGGTAGGAGATTATCTGAGAATACCACTCTCAAGGATAGAACAACCACATGTTGGTGAAGTGCCCGGCATTCAGCCTGAAGATACTCTGATGCAGGAACAGGAGCCAGCTGATTCAGTAATATTACTGCCACGTCCCGAGGAATATATCCCTGTCACTGATCTGAAAGGGACACTTGATGTGGCAGTTCTGCTCCCCTTTTATCTGAATGAGAATGCCCGCAGGACATATATTGACTCTTCAAGATACGTAAATGGCAAACCCGTTTATCGAACCGTTAAACGGCCTGATGACTGGATATACCCCAGAAGCCTTGCGTTCATTGAGATGTATGAAGGTATCCTGCTTGCAGCTGATACCCTCAGGAGCCTGGGTATAAATATTAATCTCAATGTTTATGATATTAAAGATGATACTTTAGAACTAAGCCGGTTGATAAAAAACGGAACACTGGCAGACGTTGACCTTGTAATAGGTCCCGTGTATTCTTCGAATCTTTCTCTTCTTTCCGATTATTTGCAGGGGAAAGGGATACCCATCGTATCACCTGTCCCGGTGATGAGTGATACAGTACTCAATGATCATCCTGAACTGTTCCTGTCTGTATCCAGTATTGATGTAGCTCAGGATGCCATAGCAAAAAAGGTGGGAGAGTATTTTTACAGTAATGTGGTGTTTATTCATGCCGATACAGCTGGAATTGAGAGAGATGTTATGAAATTCCGTGAAAAGATATTGAACGAACTGAGTTCCAGAATGCCGGATGAACAGATCAGATTCAGGGAATTACTGTTCTATAGCCGTTCGTTGTTTTCCAGTGATTCAATAAACAGATTGGAACATGCTCTTTCAGAAAATGTTAATAATATTACTGTAATCGCATCGGAAGATGCTGCTGTTATTGGTGAAACCCTTATGGATATCCACTCTTTGTCAAGACAGTATGATATTACAGTTTTTGGGTATCCTGTTATTCGTCAACTTGATAATCTCGATCCCAAATACCTTTTCGATCTTGACCTCCTTCTCTTTTCTCCTTATTGGATCGATTACTCAAAAAAAGACGTACGCCAGTTTAATTCCGACTTTGTAAACAAGTTCATGACTCAGCCTTCTGAATCAAGTTACGCATGGATAGGCTATGATATTTTATATTACTTCGCCAGTGGACTGGCACTTTTTGGGCATGATTTTATTTCACACCCCGAAATTCATTATCCCGATCTGCTGAGAAATGAGTTTGAGTTCAGAAGAGAAAGAATGAAAGATGGCTTTGAAAATATTAAATTATTCCCTGTCCGTTTTTCACGCGACTATGAAGTAATACTTGAACCGGAACAGAAAACAGAACTTTTTTAATGTTTTCTATAGTCAGAAAGAAATACTGAAGAAGTCTTTTGTTAATAAAAATTAACAAAGGGGAATAATAAAAGAATATTAATTGTCTATTAGACGTGTAGAAAATGAATGTATCGTACAGGCAGGCTGACGAGGATATGCTGGTGAAAGCTTCACTGAAAGGAGACACCACAGCATTCGGGGAGATAGTCAACCGATACCGAAGGCTGGTAGCCCGTACTGTAAAAGGAATGCTTGGCGATACAGTGTTTGCAGAAGATATAGGGCAGGAAGTGTTTGTAAAACTATATTATTCACTGCCGGAATTCAGAGGTGAGGCCAGACTGTCAACATATATTCAGAAAATAGCAGTCAATCTTACCCTGAATGAAATAAAGAGAAGAAAAAGAATGTTCTCATTATTCCTGTCAAAAGGAAATAATGAAATGTATGAATACGAAATCCCTGATGAGGAAAGTAGTGATAAGAGAGAAGCAAAAGAACTGGTAAACAAAGCTTTGATGCAGCTGGATCCGAAATTCAGAATAGTGGTTGTAATGAGAATGTTACAGGGCTATTCCACCAAAGAAACAGCAGAAATTCTCAAGCTGCCACTGGGGACAGTCCTTTCAAGGCTTTCCAGAGCTCAGGAACAATTAAAAGAGATTTTACAAAAACTTTGATATTATGAACCCCACAGAAATCAAAAAACTTATCCTTAAATCACAGAAGACTGATTGTGATACAAAAGAAATAGCCAGACAGCTGGAAGCGAAAGGTGTATCGTTCGATTTCAGCAAGGATTTTAACAATAAAATACTGTCACGGCTTTCGGACCGGACAGTTTCCATGATACCAGAATCGGATTTCACAAGAACTCTTAATACAGTCTTCTATCGTATAGCAATAACAGGAATAGCAGCAATAGTCTTTTTAATGATCTCAATTTATTTGATGGAAGGTTCTGTAAGTATTAATTCGTTATTAGGTATGGGCAACCTGTATGATGAATCTGTTCTTTGTTTGTTAACCGGGATTTAATTTTTGTATATGATGAAAGTAAAACCTGTTATAATTGTAATAGTTATCCTGGCTATCGGATTCGTTCTCGGGATGTTGACTTCGGCACAGATAAGGCTCCGTAAAATGGAACCGGTCAGGTTTTATATCTCAAGAGAACATTTCAGAGACGGATTTTATAAATCAATCCAGGCAGACGAAAAACAGATCGTCGAACTGGATAAGATCTTCGATAAGTATGAAAAACTTAATTTTGATCTTCTGGAAAATTACCGGAAAGGTTTTGAACAGAACATGGAAGATATGCAAAAGGATTTTGAATCAGTCCTTACCAGAGAGCAACAAAACATACTGAGGGAATTTGAAGAGAAAAGGCAGCAAATGTTCAGAGATGCCAGAAAAAACTTTGAAAATGATTCTCTTAACAGGAGTTTCGACAGGAGAGACCGCCGGCCGGGAGGCCCTCCGGATCACCGGCCTTTCCCGGGAAACAGACCTCCCGACACTGATTACCGTTTCAGAGATCAAAAACCAATGCCTCCTCCGGCAGAACAAACAACGCAAGTGACAGGAGATACTACTACTCTGTAGTGAAAAGAAGATAATCCTGTAAGATGGGAAGATCATCAGGATTTACTCCTGACCCGATAAGCAAAGGCTTATCCTCAGACAGGATAAGCATGAGTTTTTCTTGTGTTAGCTCATCACTTAACAAAGACCTTCTGTAAAGGTCAACGGCTTCTTTCCTGTTACCCTTACATAGAGCAAGATGCCCCATATTGATAAGATCATGGGCATTCAGTTTGCCTTCAGCCAGCCTGTCATAATATTTTTCTGAATCATCCAGCCTCCCCAGGGCAAGGTAACAATAAGCTATCGGCCTCAGGATATTAAGATTCCCCGGATCATTGTATTCTATCCTGAAATAATATTTGAGAGCTGCTTCATAATCTTTCAGATCGAGATAACAATGAGCTGTCATTATTGTTGTGTGATTGTTTTCAGGCTCCATATTACCTGCCTGAAGATAGTGTTCCAGAGCTTCTTCAGTACGGCCCAGACGACGCAGACATAAAGCTATTTTCTTGATCGTCCATGGCTTACGGTCAATCAGCTCAGCCCTCCTGTAGTTCTTCAAAGCATTCTCGTAATCCGATATCTGTTGGTAACAATAGCCTGTCTTTTCATATAACTGGGCATCATCCGGCTTCCTGTCAACCTGCCTGAGATATAACGAAAGAGCATCATCATAAAAATCCTTGCTGAAGAAATAATCTGCCAACCCCGTTTCTGCTTCCTCAGTTTTACAGGTAAGCCTGAAGAAACTGGAATTATATATGTCGAGTCTCCCTGTAAAAATATCCTCAAACTCTTTTCTGTAAGGTGATAATTTGAAGAATCTGTATATATCCTGAAGATACTGGGTTACATTGATACGGAACTTCCTGTCTGGATCAATAACTGATTCGTCTTCTTCAAGCTGTTGTAATCCTTCCAGCTCCATTTTGAATACCTTTAACATCATACTTTTTTGAGTTGACGGGAGATATTTGAGATTGAGAATAAGAGAAAACTTATCAGAATTACATATAAATGGTGTTTTATACATTGCTTCAGCCAACTGATTCGTCCCCGGACCAAGTATCTCGTCCCTGAAAATCTCATTCACAACCTCATGATCGGGATAGAAAGGCATAAACCAGTTCTGGAAATCTTTAAAAAAATCGAAATGCTTGAGATTGGCAAATGCCGACATATAAACATCTGCACCCTCCATCTGTAACTTTGTCAGTTCTTCCATTGTCCTGAATATCTCTTCAGAACCACTGAACATCTCTGACCAGTCGGGATTCTTTTCTTCATTCTTATCTTTGGGCAGGATATTATCAAGATCCAGCTTATCTTCCAGCTGAGGCCTTAATTTAGCTACCTGTGGCAGAATCTCGTCGTGCAGCTTCCGGCTGAGTTTCTCCGTTTCCCGTGACCGTATAGTCTGTAGTACTATTAACCTGCAGTGTTCCCTGAAGGTTTTGGAATGTGCCATCTTTTCTATAGCCGTGATCACCTCCGGGTAAAGAAGTATCCTGCCGTTATAATAATGCAAATTCAGTATTAAACCTGACAATGCCCTTTCCATTACCTGTTCTTTTCCCGACTCGTATATCTTTATCAGATGAAATAATTTCTCTGTCTGCCAGGTCCTCAGGAAACTAAGGGTAATAGCAGTTGTGAATATACTTGATTCGTACCACCTGAATTTTCCGGAATTAAGGAAGATATTTATCAGACTGTCCTCTGCTTCTCCATAATAATCTGTAAGCCAGAAATGGTTGAAAATGCTTTTTATCAGCTGATTATGCTTTTTGGATATTTCAGATTCCGGATCAGGGTTTATCTCATTGCTTAACTTTAACCATTCATCAAGTTCCGATTTAAACATCAGATCATCAACCGACTCAACAATAGTTTTCCCGGAAAGCTTCTGCTCCTTTTCAGTTTGCTGTTTTAGCCAGTATGTGTTCCATCCCGAAGTACGTGACAAAATGTCCTGTCTTACTTTGTCAGAAAGCTCTAAAATAGACTGTATTAGCCTGATATATATTTTGCTGCGCTCCGGATCATCAATGCCTTCAATAGTATAAGTAAGCATGTTCCTGTACGTCATTACCAGATTATCATATTCGTCGCGTAAATCACCCGACGACGCTGATGACATCATATCATGCAGAATATCAAGGCTTTGTTTGATCTTTTTTGCGGAAACAAGAGAACAAAGCTGCTTGTGTTGTTGTATTACCTTCCTCGTATCCATCTGTTAATCAAATCCAAAATTATCAATAGATAATTATTGTTATGTTCTTTTTAATATGTATGCAATAATCAGGCCGTCAGTTTGAACATGACAATATGATAAACCAGGATGTCGGTTATGCAGAGCAGAATATTTCAAAATAAATACCCGATACTGATATATCCTTTGATTTTGTTATAGTGTTCTTCCTTTCCGTATGATCCGTACATTATACCCGCTCTTACAGGACCTATTAATGACATATATCCAACCTCGGCCCCATAGCCTGAAATAAGAGAATACCCAATATCTCTATTGGCTTCCTGAGCTGCAAAGATGTTTCCGGATAGACTGAAGTGCAAATCTTTTAGTAATTCCCAGTCGAGACTTATTCCGAGGCCGGCAAATGATTTAACAGGTATCTGGTTGGAATGAAAGCCTGTCAATGGGACAGATCTTCTGTTCAGAGGAGTCTGACCACCCAGGAGATAAAAATTATTCTGTGACGAAATGGAATCACAATCTGTTATATGAAGAATATCACCACTAAAAGAAAAAGTGAATTTGTTGTTCCTGCTTATGTATTGTTGGTAATGAGCTTTTAATGTAAAAAACCTCTCAAAAGAAAAAATTCCCGGATCATCCTTTGTGTAACCATTCCTTACAGTCCCCATCTTTATATGACCCTTGATGAGTTGTGAACCGCTTGCCTGAACTGTCATCATTGCTCCTCTGTCAGGGAAACAGGGTTTATCCAGACTGTTTATACTGTAATCATACAAGAGGTTGAGGTAATCATAAGAGTAATGTTTCCAGTAGCTGTCTGACACATAGCGGGGCAGCAGATACAGATTGTCGTAGCTAAATGATAAACTCATCATCTGATTAAGTCCCAGTAGTCGGTTAATACTTAATCCGGTTGAGATATTACGGCTTAGGACATCTCCCGTTTCACTGCCCATATTAAGTTTTGGTATTCTGGTGTTATCGGCATTGAAATCAAGTGAGAATCCAAGTTTCTCATTACTGTTAATATATTGGCGGAATGAGTTCCTGATACGGTAATATTGTCCTATGTAATAATCAAGATCAAATACTGAAGCCGGAGTCAGAAGATTTTTAAAGGATAAAGAAAGAGGGATTCCCGATCCGAGCGCGTTATCATAGTGGACCGAAGCATAAACCATTGACTTAGGCATTTCAATACAATCTATTACAAGGATAAGTGAGTCACGACGTGGCTCTACACGGTATTTGACTTTTTCAAACCATCCCTTGCCATAGAGTAATTCTATTTTGTCAAACAGCATTTCTTTGCTAACCTCCTGGTGGGGCTCTATATCAAGAAGTCCGAGGATCTGTTTGTCAGGAATTACATTGTTTCCGCTTATCTCAATATCATGAAAAGCATAGTGTTGCCTGTTCAGAATATTTTCCAGAGGTTTTTGTTCGCCAAGTTCGTTTAATGAATCAGCAAGTCTTTTAAATTTTTCCCTGAAAGGTAAAGCCGCTTTGTATCCTCTGTGAACAAGAGAGTCAGCTGCATTGAAATCGAACGATGACATTCCTTTTAATTCCGGTATTATCAGATAGTCAACCAGCGCCTTTTGTTCATCAAAATCCATGATACTTCTTGACATCACTATCTGTTTGACTATACCCGTTACATCCTGCAGTTCTTCTTCTGTATTGGGTTTGGCTGCGGTATATGATCCAATCACTATATCTGCCCCCATCTCCTTAACCTCTATGGCAGGGAAGTTCCTGATGAACCCTCCGTCAGACAATAAGGCAGTGTCTATCTTAATAGGAGAGAAAACCGAAGGTATTGCTGAGCTGGCCCGCATGGCATCAGGCAGATACCCTTTATTAAGGATGACGTTCTTTACTGTGAGAAGATCAGTGCCAACGCATACAAAAGGAACAGGAAGTTTCGAGAAATCATTTATGCCGGCAGCCGGCCAGCCATAATAACTCAGATAATTCTCTATCTGTTGCCCGGAGATCAGTCCGGATGGAAGCATGAATTTCTTGAAGGATACAGGAAGAGATATTATACTGTTGTTAAAATGCCTTTTTTCCGGGAAAATGATCCTGTTTTGCGGAATAGTGTTTGACATTATCAGATCCCAGTTAACAGCCTTACATATTTTGTGCAAACTGTCAGCCGTATAACCCATGGCATAATACCCACCCATGATACTGCCCATACTGGTCCCGGATATATAATCCGGACGCAGACCAGCCTCTTCCATAACTTTCAGGACCCCTACATGAGCCATACCCAGAGAACCGCCTCCGCTTAATACCAGACCTACAGTCGGCCTTTTGGTATTATCCTGAGAGAAAGCAGTGAAAGATGGAGAAAAAGTCAGACCCGATATGAGGATCAGACATTTAATAACTATGTTATTCAATAATAAACAATGAAAATACTTATGTATCTTTCTGAACATTCCTGTTTTTGCATTTTAATCAGGCAAGATACTAAATTTCCGTATTTTTATAACATGAAAAAAGCTCCCGGATATGTCGGAAAATGGCTGCCGACAACAAAAAATGAAATCGACAGACTGGACTGGGACCAGCCTGATGTTATTATTTTTTCAGGAGATGCCTATGTCGATCATCCCTCTTTCGGAGCAGCTGTGATAGGCCGGGTCATCGAGCATGAAGGATTTTATGTGGCGATAGTTTCACAACCTAATTGGAAGGATGACCTTCGCGATTTCAGAAAACTTGGAGCACCAAAGCTCTTTTTTGGTGTAACAGCAGGTAACATGGATTCAATGGTTAATCATTACACTGCTGCCAGACGCTTACGCTCAAATGATGCTTATACACCCGGAGGTAAAGCAGGGTTCAGACCGGATTATCCGACTATCGTATATACCCGTATACTGAAAACACTATTCCCTGATGTACCGGTGCTTATCGGGGGTATAGAAGCCTCAATGCGACGTTTAACTCATTATGATTACTGGAAAGATAAGATCGAACCATCAATCCTTATCAGCAGCGGAGCCGATATGCTTATCTACGGTATGGGGGAACCCCCAGTCAGGGAATTGATGCGATTACTGGGTAAAGGTGTCCCTTTCCGTTCTCTTAGGACACTCCCTCAGTCTTCAGTTGTAATATCGGCTAATGAACCTTTACCTTCGGGGAAATACTGGAGAAATATTGAGCTTAATAGCTATGAACAATGCCTTAATGATAAGAAATCTTTTGCAGCAAACTTTGTGACCTTTGAAAAAGAATCAAACAGGATAAAGGCAGCACGGCTGATCGAAAAAACAGGAGATAAAAAAGTCATTGTCAATCCCCCTTGCGATATCATGAATGAAAAAGAAGCCGACAGTAGTTTTGATCTTCCATATATGTACAGCCCTCATCCAAGATACAATAAGAAAGGGTCTATCCCAGCCTTTGAAATGATTAAATATTCTGTAAATATACACAGGGGTTGCTTTGGCGGTTGTAGTTTCTGTGCGATAGCTGCCCATCAGGGTAAACAGATTATAAGCCGGTCAGAGAGATCCATACTGAGAGAAGTGGAAAAAATATCACAGTTACCCGGTTTTAAAGGTATTATTACCGACCTTGGAGGTCCTTCAGCCAATATGTACGGCATGAAAGGAAAAGATAAAGATGTATGTATTAAATGTTCGAGACCATCCTGCTTATGGCCCGCAATTTGTCCTAACCTGATTATTGATCACAGCAGACTGTCGGATCTTTACAAAAAAGCCGGGGAGATACCTGGTGTAAAGAAAATATTCATAGGAAGCGGAATACGATATGATATGCTTTTACCCGGATGGAACAGGAAAGCAGGAAGGGCCGAGGATGAATATCTTACCAGACTTGTAAAAAAACATACATCGGGCAGGCTCAAGGTAGCTCCTGAACATACCAGTAAAAAAGTACTTGACCTGATGCGCAAAGTACCTTTTGATCTGTTCAAAGAACTAAAAAGACGATTCGGAAGAATAACTGAACAGCAAGGATTGAAGTATGAAATTGTGCCTTATTTTATTTCCTCACATCCGGGATGTACAGAAGAAGATATGAAAGAACTGGTCACGAAAATTAAATCGCTCAATATAAAACCTGAACAAGTCCAGGATTTCACTCCTACACCAATGACTCTTTCGACCCTTATCTATTATACCGGTTTTAATCCTTATACCAACAGTAAAGTCTATGTGGCAAAAAAACCGGAAGAGAAGGCAAGACAGAAAGAATATTTTTTCTGGTATAAAAAACACAGTAGAAAGAGGAGTGGTGAGTAGT